>NZ_JAYFPU010000189.1:0-10779 GCF_034927525.1 Christensenella sp. | reverse complement strand
TTGGTCGATGCTATGATAACGCCCGGATGGAGAGCTTTTTCGCAACGCTCAAGAAAGAAAAACTTTATCGTATTGATACGATGAAGATGACCCAGGAGATGGTCAAGACGATTATCTTTAGATATATCCAATACTATAATCATCGTCGGATTTACAGCACCAACGGTGGTCTCCCGCCGCTCTCTAAGCGGGCACTTTACCACTGTACTGTTGCTGCATAATTCTCCTTGCCGATGGGACTAAACTTTTATTGACAATTCCAAACCTACAACAGCACCCTGGCCGATAGCGCGATTCTTACCGACCCCTTCGATCCTGATGTCCTGCGCACTCTGGAAACGCCCTACCGCAATTTACTCAATCCCAAAGGTAACAGTATTATGGGAATTTTATCCATTCCATCCATCTCCGTATCTGAAGCCATCTATCATGGCACCTCTGATTCCGTGCTATCAACGGGAGTCGGCCATTTAGAAAACACCTCCCTCCCCGTGGGAGGGAGGGATACCCATGCGGTTATCTCTGGCCATGCCGGACTTCCTGGTGCCAGGATTTTTACGGACCTTGATGGTCTTAAAGTCGGGGATGTCTTTTACCTGGATATCATGGGTGAACATCTCGTCTATCAGGTTCGCCAAAAAAATATTGTCGATCCCCAGGACCTTGGGGATCTCCGCATCCAGCCGGGAGAAGATTTAGTGACCCTGGTGACTTGTACCCCGCCGGGTATCAACTCCCAGCGTCTCCTAGTTCAAGGAAGCCGCATTTCCGAGAGCCAAAGGATGCCAGAACCGCAGAAAGAGTCCTTCACCCTCACCTTTTGGCAGCTTTACTCCATGGTTCTCATCCTTGGAACGATTTTATTCATTGGATGTGGAATCCTTCTTTTTCGGCGCAAGTAGTTATTCCAGGGTTACCCCTGAACAGATAAGGAAAAAGCTATGAAATCACTGGAATCTTCTATTTTATTCTCTGTCCACACAAGCGTAACGATCTTAATACTCATGGCGATTTTCTGCCTTTTTCCCGGTTCAGTAAACGCTGGTGCGGATGCCAACGGACAACTAACCGCCACGGCACCATCTGATTTATTTGCCATGAATTATATAAACGTCGGCAGTGGTGATGCCCTCTACACCAAGTATAATGATGAATGGACCTTGGCCCAGCAGGAATTTCTGGACAATACCCAGGGCGCTTTTCCTCAATCCGTTTCGGGCATTACTCCCTGGAATGGCCAAGTCGGCATCGTTCCAACACCCGTTTCCGATGGTACCCGCCTGTGGTACAATGTCGCTACTCCTGGTGAACTTCAGGCGGTTTTTAACCTGCCTGCCGACACTTTAAACAACAAAGGGATTCGTTTAACGGCCGATTTAGACTTTAATGGCTATCGTTTTACGGCACTGGCCAACGCTACCAATGCCAACAATTTCGCTACCACCAACATCCAGTTTGATGGTCAGGAATATACCCTCTATAATTTTTATTCGGATACAGGCTTTATCCGAGCGACGGGAAATGGTACGACCATTAAAAACCTCAAATTTAAGAATGTCGTATTAGCTTCTGCCGCCGCAAACGCTGGCATCGGTACCCGCCCCCTCAGCCTCTTTGGCTCCCACGATGCGGTGAACCTTCGCAATCAGGTTTTAAGTAATATCCGAATCGATAATGCGATGACGGTGAATAATACTTATGCCTCAATCTTAACCTTTGGAGGGTACCAAATTGATCGATGTTTTTTAACCAATGCTTATGTCCTGGCTAAAAACCATGGAGCCACCGTTTCCCTTCAAACCAGTACGACTGGTCAAACCATCAGTAACACTGGGGTTGTCAATGGTTATGTCATTACTGGGGGGCACTCTGGGGGCTTTGCCAGCTGTTATGGCAATGCTAACGCCATTTCAGCCACCTTTTCAAAATGTTTTGCCAATATCAAAGTGTATTGCTCTGCCGATAAAGCAGGAACTTTCTTTGGCTATAAAACCACGGGCAACCTCACCTTCACCGATTGCTTTACCACCGGACGATGCGAGGGTACCCAGGATGTCGGCGGGTTTTACGCTGGAGCAGATGGCAGCGGTACCGTAAACTTTACCCGCTGCTATACCACAGCTCAAGTCGGGGTCCTTACCGCTGGCTCCAATCTCGGTGGTTTCATTGGCAACACTACCAATTCGACCTATCGCTTTGCCGATTGCTACGCCGCAGGGGAGGTGGGCTCCTTAAAAACCTTGCCCAGCCAAACGGGAACCCAGGGTGGCTTTTCCGGAGATTATCGAAATGGGTTGGTTTTTACCAATTGTTATTATGATAAACAAACCTCCGCCATGCGGGAAAAGGGCTTTGGAGGCAACAGCTATACCCAATCGACCCAACCCACCACTACCCTAATCGGTATCCTAACCACAGGGGCCGATGGACAAACCGGTTTGACGGAAGCCCCGGGCACCGCTGGATTTAAAGGCTTTTCAAGTAATAACACAGGCTGGCGTTATCATTCGGGTTCCTACCCCCAACTGACCGCCTTCTCTGATGGAGATTCAGCCATTTGGGGTGAGGATGTCAATCTGGTTCAGGCCAACTCCCTGGCTTCCGTCACCACTGTCTATCTTGATACTTGGAACAACGGGTACAACAACCGGGCACTCCCCACCACCGTGTACGATACCGTCAGGGACATTACGGTCCGTTTTCCCATGGCGACCATGGATAACCTCACCTGGGCTTTAGGGGTCTACACCCGCCTAAACGACGGTTCTCTGGGCTATCGTCCAGCCCAAACCATCATCGGTAGTGGTGCCGGGGCAGCCTTTAAGCGCACTCTTCCAGTTGTCACTCTAGGACAATTGGGTGGAAAAAACTACGTTGTCGATTCGGCACCCGGAGTGGAATGGGTCAATGCCCTGGTTACCCAAGGGGATCAAACTGCCCGACGGGAAATCCGTCTGGTTCCCACCTGTACCCTATCTCCCGGTGCCGATGTCCAACAATCCATTGGTTCAACCTATGACCATCGGGGAGTTCCTTCAATAACGACGCCAGTGCTCACCTACAGCACCGCCCCCATTCTGGACACCAATGGCGCTATGGACCCCAATACTGGGGAATTTGATCCTAACAAAGCGGTATATACCTTTGACAACACCTACAACAAGGCTACCAATTCCAGCACACGCCTGAACTATGCCGACGGTGCCTCTCCCCTTACCAGTCATCGGATTCATGCCCTGCTGGCTAAACTCGCACCAGATACCCTGGCGGCTGGCACAGTCATTACATCCAATACCCTCCAGGGCTGGATTCAAAACCCTGTGGATAATGGAAGTTATTCAGCCTTGGATAAAAAGTGGACAGCCCAGACCCCATTTGTCAAGGGGGAGGACGGCCATTACTATATGGATTATGTTTGGGAGCTTTCTGATGGTCGCTTCATTCGAAACGGTAAAATCATTTCTTTAAAGGATAGCACCCACCAGGTCTCCATTACCGTGGTCAATACTGATGGCACCCCGAATGCAGAAGCTGCCCTCATCGGTGCCTCGGCCACAGGATCCAGCCTGAGTTCTACGCCATTTTCTAGTACCCAGGCTACCTTTAACGATGGCACACCTGTGTACCTGTCCTATCGGCTTGTCCCGGGAAGCGATGGTCTGCCCCGCTATGCCGTGACGAACCTTAGCCTATCCTCAGGCAGTACCACCACGGGATGGACGACGGCCAGCCCTGTGGACTCTCCTGACGGAACCCATTACCAACTGACCAAAGCGGCTTATGATCTTTTTAAGAGTCCCGATGGCTCCGGGTATGTGGTTGAAAAAGGAAGCATCCTTCGAGATTATCTGTTAGCCACCCTGACCGGTGGAACCAAGGTCCTTACCCTGAACTGTAACGCAACCCAGCCTCTGGACAATGGTGAAGTCCTTTCCTATAAGGATTTGGCCGAAGATGCCAAGCTGCAAATCACCGTAGCCCGGGTGTACAACACCTTCTTCATTGATCCGATTCGAACCACACCCCAGAATCCCTACGTTAGCATTAACTCAGGAATTCTATCCGGTCGTTCCGTCGGTGCTGCCCCGGCTCAAAACCCCGGTGCTACGATTAATGCCCAGGGCAACTATCTGGAATTTAAAGAGTGGAATACCAAAGCCGATGGAACGGGAACCCCCTATGCTCCGGAGCAAACGATTCAAAACAGCGATGCCAAATATTATGCGGTTTATCGCCCTTTGTCCATGAGCCTTCAAAAACGCCTGGACGGCAGTACCACTGAAGGAGGCACCCGCCTCAGTACCGATATTGGAAAGCCTGTGGGTGTTAGCCTCTCTCTAACCATGGAGCGTCCCAGCGCCGGACTGACGGCCCTTGACATCACGGACACAGCGGATGCTGGACTGAGCCTCCTGCCCAATACTCTAGCCATCTATAGCGGTACCAATGCCCAGGGCACACGGCTTACCCAAGGCGTCGATTATACTCAAAACCTTGATAAAGGAACATTAACCATTCACTTTTCAAGTGACTTTTTGGCTCAGACAGCACCATGGAATCCCAATTTCTATATTCATTACACCATGGTCCCCACGGCGGACGCCCTGTTGGGTCAAAAGGGAAATCAAAATACAGCGGCTTTCAATTATCATGCCGGGGATGGATTAACCAGCACCATTAAAGCCCCACCCTGTATTCTTTACACCTACGGGCTCAATATTGAAAAATTAGGTGAAGGTGCTTCCCTTTTAAGCAGTACACAACTGGCGGGGGTCCGCTTTACCCTCACCCGTTCCGATGGCACCGTCCTCGAATTCAACCCCGTTGTCAGTGGTGCCTATACCGGCAGCATGGTCCCCCAAACGGGAGGAAGCCCCGTACTGGAAACCAATGCCCAGGGAAAAATTACCATTCGGGGTATTGGGCCCGGCACCTATTATCTAACCGAAACCCAGACCCTCCCAGGGTATCAGCTCCTTAAGCGGCCCGTCCTCCTTGTCATCACCACAGTAGATGGCTCTACAGGGAAGGCCCAGGCGACGGTAGATGGTCGAACCGCTTCCCTGGGAAGTGATGGATCCAGCACCTCGGCTATTCTCCCCTTGACCATTAAAAATTACCCAGGCTTCGCCCTCCCTGCCAGTGGCAGCTTCAGCCTCCTGGGAGCCATCATTGCTGGCAGTGTTCTGATCGGCGCTTCTGCCCTATTTACCCTTCGGTACTGGCGCCACTAACCCAACGGTTCTGCTTCAACACAACCAAAAGCTCTGCTATCCCATCGTCGATAGCAGAGCTTTTGATGGCAGGTATTCTTATTTATTGTTTTTTCACCGGATAACAGACCTCCGTAACATATTCTTCGGGGTTCTGTGTTTCGTGGGGGCTGACATGGTAGATATTAAAGGCCGGGCCATCATAGGTATAGCCATTGGCCTCTACCCAAGCCGCCACTGCAGTATTGACATCATTAATCAAATCATAGGGCCCCTTATAGGTTGCACTGGCAAAGGTGACCGCCGGCATTTTCTTAAAGCGCACATTGTCGGTATCGGGATACGCACCCCGCACCGTCTTTTGGGCCTCCACATCGACATCCGATTCCTTATACTCTCCATCATAAAAGATAACGCTGCAATAGCAGGGATCTCCGGGAATTAAATTCATCCCGGCAGTTTCCTTCATCATCATCTCCCACAGTATTCCCTCTTGGTCGTAACTGGGAATAATCCGATGCACACTGGCAACCTGACGCTCGGGCAGGGTTTTAATACTGACATCATAGTCCATTTTTTCGTCCTTTCTCAGCCTTTCAATGGCTGTATCCAGGAGTCGCAAACGCTTGTCTGTTTCTTCTTGCAGTACGGACAGCTCCGCCCGCTTAATGTGCAGACATTTTTCAAGTTGGGAGGGGTTTTCGTAGCAGCCCAGTATCTCGTGGATTGCCGCTAATCCGAATCCCATATCCCGAAGTGCCACGATACGCCCAATGATGGGAAGCTGATCCTCACTGTAATACCGATATCCCGTAAAGGTATCGGTGGTCGCAGGCTTTAACAGTCCATTATCATCGTAGTAGCGCAGCATCCGAATGCTGACCCTGGATAGTTTTGAAAAATCACCAATTTTTAACATTCGATTCCTCCACACGTGTGTTTTGTTGAGCTCACCATTATCATAATGCCTCACACCATGTCAGAGTCAACGGGTTATTTTCAATTCTTAATGGACCATCTTAATATTCTTAAGTAAAATCCCCTTTGTCTTTACTTCCCTTATTTTTTCTTCCTTTATAGATCAACCACCCTACCCCCGCAATTGCCAGGAAAAGGATAACCACCAGCACCACCATCGTATACTGTTCAAAATAGGGGATGACGCTTTCCCAGGCATTGCCCAGGCTAGCCCCAATCACCACCAGGACCGTATTCCACACCAGGCTTCCCATCAAGGTGAGGAAGAAGAACCAGGGCAGGCGCATTTTTGCAAATCCTGCAGGGATGGAAATCAGGCTCCGCACAACGGGGATGCAGCGGCAAATCAGGACCGCCCTCCCCTCATAGCGGGCAAACCAATGCTCTGCCTGATCCACCGCCTCCGGTTTCAGATGCAATACCCGGCCAAACCGACCGGCAAAAAGGTGCCGCAGACGCTCAGCCTGAAGCACATGCCCCAGGCCATAAAGTACCGCAGCGCCAGCCAAAGACCCCAGGGTGGCCACCAAAATGACAAGGGGAACGGACAGATCCGTATGAGCCGTCGCTGCGCCGCCAAAGAGCAGAACCACCTCCGATGGAATGGGCGGAAAGATATTTTCTACAAAAATCAACAAAAAAATCCCAAGATAACCGAATTGGTCAATCCAATCAATGATGTAGGCTTGCATAGCAGGTCTCCGTTCATGTTTTCCATATTATACGTTATGAAACCGGATTGCTTTGCATCGACTTTATTTTTAATTATTTCTTAATCTACCGTCCCCGATGCTTCGCCTTCTTTTTTTGCTGCTTCAATTCAAAATTCCGCTGGGCCTCTGCTTCCTGACGCTGCCGTCGCTTCTGCTTCTGCTCCCCCTTGGACTGTTCCCGCTGCCTTTGTAAGGCCTGCTGGGATTTGGTGCCAATTCCCGGGGTCTTAAGCTGTTTCTTCACCTCTCTTTGAATACGCTTGGGAGTCTTTCTTTTTTCTCTGACCAGGACGGCCACCGCCGGACTAAAATCCAGGCCATCATATTTTGCTAAAATGAAGGCATAAATTTCACTATCCTTTGGCTCCGCCCCAAAAACGACCTTGACGACTGATAGCTTACCATTTTCCGTGCGTTCAAAGACACCGACCCAAAAGGGTGCTTCAAAAAAAACCGTCAAGCTTCCCGTTACTTTGTCCATGACAATTCCCTCCTTGGATGTGTAATGAACAAAGAATGGACGACCCGGAGGGGAGGGTTACTGACACCATCCTAAGGGATGGCACGGCCGGGCTACCTACCGGCTCTGGTACCTGATGGTACGTTGCGTTTTTATCTTTGTCTTTTTTTATTGTAACTCAAACCCTTCTGGGGTCAAGACTTTCTTTTACGTGTTGATTTCAATGAACATACCTGCCCCAACCTCCTGCACCGGCAATACTGCCAGCATCTTAGCCTTGGCCAGAAGGGACACGCAATGACAGGGGTACACCGCATCAATGCGATTCGCCTTCAAATAAGCGATGGTCTGATCCAGCTGGGATGAATCCTCCAAAAGATGGAATCCTCCGAGAACACCGTGGATATGCTCTTCCCCACAAACTTTTTTAGCGTAGTCTATAATATTACAAATTCCACTATGGGAGCAGCCCGTTATAATAAAAATCCCCTCCCCATTCTGGTAAACCAGGGCACTGTCGTCCCGGAGGGTATCGGCCTCCACACGCCCCTCTACGATGGTGGTCCCAATGGGAGTTCTAGCTTCAAAGTCATTCCCCCTTGGAATCTCCCCTAAAAAGACCAGCCTTTCCGAGAGATGACGCACCCCGGATGTCGGAGTATACCGGGTGATCCTTGCGATCTCCGCGGAATTATAGGGTGCCCCTATAAATTCTTCCCCGTCATATTTGGGTAAAAAGCAATGGGGATGGGCACACAGTGTCACTCTTGAGAGATCAATAGTTTCCTGTAAAAACCGAAGCCCATTGGTATGATCATTGTGCCCATGGGATAGGACAATATGGGTGAGATCCTCCAAATGAATGCCTGCCCGCCGGGCATTTAAAAGCAAAACCTCCGAATAGCCGGTATCGAAGAGCACGCGGTTTTCCCCATCCTCAATATAGTAGCTGACCCCTGGCTCCCCAAGGTAATATTCATCGATTAAGGTATGGTTATCCACTAAGATGGTCAGTTTCATTGACTTGTTCCCCTCTTTAATTGAGAAGGCATCTTCGGGAAAAGATCACTGGATTCAAATTTTTGGGCAACTTCCTTTAAGTATTGTCGTATGGGCAAATGCTGCGGGCAGCTCTTTTCACATTGACCGCAGGCAATACAGTCTCCAGGCTTGCTCCCCGCAGCAATAGAAGTATTGTGATAATACAACACCTGGGAAGAAGAGCTCCCTGTCGTCCTCTTCAGACTATTGTACAGTACAAAATATGAGGGGATCATGATATTCTGAGGGCATCCCGAAGTGCAATATCCACAGGCGGTACAGGCAATCGCCGTATTTTGGCGAATCATCTCCACTACCTCTTGGACAATTTTCTGTTCTTCTAAATTAAGAGGTTTAAAATCCAGGAAAGTTTCGGTATTCTCTTCTACCTGCTCCATGCTATTCATTCCGCTCAATACCCGGATCACGCCTTCTTGTCCCGCTGCAAAACGCAGGGCCCAGCTCGCGATGGAGGCCTCTGGTGCGTACGCCTGCATCCGCTGTTGTGCTGCCTCTGGAATATTGACTAGGGTACCCCCTTTACATGGCTCCATGACCACGACCGGTTTATGGTGTTTCCGGGAAATTGCCAGGCAATTTCGTGATTGAATGGTCGGGTCCTCCCAATCGATATAGTTGATCTGCAATTGTACAAAATCAATGATCTTTCCATATTTGGCCAAGACAGTATCGAGTAATTCTGGTTGATCATGAAAGGACATTCCAATATATTTGATCAGCCCGGCATCCTTCTGCGCTTTTACAAAATCAAAGACATGGTATCGCTCACTTTTAGCATAAACATTACTTCCCATGTTGTGAATGAGGTAATAATCAAAGTAGTCTACACCACAACTGGAAAGCTGCCCTTGAAAAATTCTGGAAAGATCGGCCTCGTTCTTAAAATCTCTAAGGGGCAGCTTTGTGGCTAACTCATAAGATTCCCTGGGATGTCTTTCCACCAATGCTTTCCGAACCGCCGCCTCCGCCTGATGGTTATGATAGGTATAGGCTGTATCAAAGTAAGTGAAGCCCTTTTCCAGGAATCGGTCGAATAACCCTTCTATCTTTTTAAAATCAAAGGAAGCTTGATCCTCTTTTTTCAGCAATGGCAATCGCATGCAGCCAAAACCGAATTTTTTCCCATCTGTCATCATTTATTTTCTCCCTTTCCCCCTCAATGAAAATAATATCCTCATCCCTTGACTGCCCTAGTAATGGGATGACGAATCACCGTGCGCCATTTTTCCGGGGCAACCCGCCGGGCATCGGAAAGATAGATTTCATGGTGACGGCGCGTCTCTGAAAAGTCATTCACATATCCCTGCTCCGCCACATAAGCATCTAGGATGGCGACGGTGGCTGGCTCATCATCGTAAGGACCAACGTGGAGAATCTGGGCGCAGAGCCCTTCCTCCACTCGCAGGTACTCTGCCCCAGAGCAATCCAGCTTTTTCTTCTGCTGGACAGACTGCACCGCCCAGTCAAAATCCTTAAGGGTCACAAAATCCGGCAAGCGAATCATGGAAATCCATTGGAAGGTCGACTTGTCCCCGTAATCCACACCCGCCACGCCATTCTGCCACCAAAATCCCTCCAGGGGCGGCACCACGTATTCAAAGAAGCCCTCGATGTGGTAATCACTTTTGTAGCTCATTTTTAAGGTATAGGCTAAAGGATAGAGAATTTCCATGGCCCGCTGGTACTCCCCCCCTTCCACATTAGGGTCGCCTGACCCCTGGACCGCAATGTAATGCATGGGTGGCAGGGTCAAGATTTCTGGTTTCTTTTTTGCCATATAAAATTCTTTGAATTCCTTTTTAAAATCAAAGGCCATGGGTGGATCCTCCTTTATCGATTTCCCTCATCCCGATTTTCATTGTCCCTGAATCTGCTCCAACAGCGCTTTAACATCCTTAGCGATCAGAGGCTGCATCGTCTCCGGATACGGTGTATCGTCAATGTCTGCAATGGCCTGGACCACCATCTTCCGCAGTTTAGGCTGGTAGCACACCACATCCTCCAGAGCCGCTAAGGCCTGACACACCACGGTAGGCTTTTCATCCGAGAGGATGGACAATGCCGACGGGAGATATCTGTCCAACAATCCATCCTGATCCCATTTGGCCTGCTTGCAGAACAGCCGGAAGCCCCGTACGCGTAAATAGGTGCGTTGGTCCTGTGCCATGGCGGCGAATCTTTCCGTGAAGGGATAGAGCATCCCGGACTCATCGGAATGGAATTGTCAATAAAAGTTTAGTCCCATCGGCAAGGAGAATTATGCAGCAACAGTACAGTGGTAAAGTGCCCGCTTAGAGAGCGGCGGGAGACCATCGTTGGTGCTGTAAATCCGACGATGATTATAGTATTGGAT
>NZ_JAYFPU010000057.1:0-7163 GCF_034927525.1 Christensenella sp. | reverse complement strand
CAAATACTACGAGAAACATCCGGGGCAGTACTGGAAAAACAGCTATACCCCCGAGTGCTATGAGGGGAGCGTCGAGCAAAAGAACGGCGTCATCAACAACACCCTGGAAGCCATCGACCGGATACTGCTCTTTCGGCTGTCCAACTACTTCCTGCGGTTTTCCGAGGAGTACCAGGCCATCCACGGCGAGGACGCCCTGGACCAGAACAATTGGTACGAATTCGTCGACTACGGCACCATGGATTCCATCATCATTCTCCTCCAGCGCCACGGCTTTACCCGGGAGGCCGCCGCCTACATCCGGGACCACCAGTCCTCCTGCATCGCCATCCAGCCCGATGGACAGATCAAGCTGGCCCAGGCCATCTGGCAATGCGGCAATGGGGTTGTTCTGGAGGAGGTGGTGGATATTCTGTTTAATTGTCCGGAGCTGCTGGCGGGGGTGGGGGATGTGCGGTGATATAAAGGGGGGCGCAAAATGCTGGTGCGTGACCCCCGATGTAGGGGGCGGAATAGTGATGATATGCCTAGGCTAGTACTATTATAGAATAGATGAAAAATTCGATTTTCCGTGCTATAATGTACATTATTATCGTAACGGAAAAAAGAAACGGGGATGAGGACATACAATGATAGATATTCTTGAACAGGAAATTGCGGATATGAGTAAAGCATTGTTTAATGTTCTACTAAAAGACCGTACAACAAAAAAGAATATATGCTGGGCAACAGATCAATTTATCTCCCTGGGCTCTGACTATTATCCGCAAGAACCCATTACGCAAAACCTCATAACAAAGGAAGAAATACAAATAATACAACCACGGGTTTCAAAGGCAATCGAGGAACAGAACCGGCGTACAAAGGAAAAGGCCGAGGTGTTTACCCCTTCGTGGATTTGTAATGAACAAAACAATCTTGTTGATGAAACATGGTTTGGGAGAAAGAATGTCTTTAGCATTTCAACTGATCAGTCATGGACGACGGTGGAAGAAAAAATTAGTTTTCCAGAGGGAAAAACTTGGAAATCTTATGTTGATGCAAGAAGACTTGAAATTAGCTGTGGAGAGGCGCCTTACCTCGTTAGTCGCTATGATACGGTTACTGGTCAAGAGATATCAATTGAAAATCGAATCGGATTGTTAGATAGAAAACTGAGAATTGTAAATGAAAATACTACAACTGAAGATGAATGGTTAAAATGGGTAACGAGAGCGTATGAAAGCACCTATGGTTATGAGTATCAAGGTGACAATATTCTAATCGCACGGGAAAACTTGTTATATACCTTTATAGAAAATATGCAAGCCCGATGGGGCATTGCGCCGAATGACAAGCAGCTCAATCGCATTGCACGGATAATCTCATGGAACATCTGGCAGATGGATGGCATTACGATGACCGTGCCCTATAGTGAAAGACCTAGCGCGATGGGACAAATCACCCTCTTTGATTCAATGGATGGAGCAGCCGCAGAAAAAGAAGCGATACCATGTCGCATATATGATTGGCGTGCGGATCGGAGTTTAGAATTTAAAAGCTTAATTAAGGGAGAGTCATCATGACAAAAACAGGCGGAAAAACTCAGTTTAAAAGTGCCTTTGATTTCAAGGTCATTTATGCTTTTACGATTCATGATGAAGAACACAAAGGATTAATAAAAATTGGAGATGCAACACTCCATACCGATGTAACCATGGATAATTTACCCCCAAACTGTCGAGCATTGAACCAAGCGGCATTGGAGCGGATTAAGCAATACACCAATACAGTTGGAATCACCCCAGTTCTTCTCCATACTGAACTCGCCGTAAAAACAGTTAAATCCGAAGCTGGGGAGATGGTGTCTAAAGCCTTTCGGGATCACGAAGTGCACCGAGTACTCGAAAACTCCGGAATAAAAAAGGCAAAGATTGATGAATCGACTGGCCGTGAATGGTATAAAATAGGAAAAGAAACAGCCATTGAAGCGATTTCGGCTGTAAAAGAAAATTTTGCAAATCTCAGTAATTCCATGGATAATGGATACATACCGATCGTTTTTCGACCAGAACAAAAAGAAGCCATTGAACTCACAATCAAGCAATTCAAAAAAAACAATCGGATGCTCTGGAATGCTAAAATGCGTTTTGGAAAAACCTTGAGTGCCTTGGAAGTCATAAAGCGCTGTCAATATGAAAAAACCATTATCTTAACACACCGGCCAGTGGTTAATGATGGCTGGTATGATGATTTTAAAAAAATATTTGATGGAATAGACTATGTTTATGGCTCGAAGGTCAATGGGTACACGGTTGAAGATTTATTGAAAATGGATAAGTCCTTTGTCTATTTTGCATCCATACAGGATTTACGGGGCTCAGAAGCAGTTGGGGGTAAATTCGGGAAAAATGATATTATTTTCAATACCGAATGGGACTGTGTTATCGTCGACGAGGCACACGAAGGGACGAAAACTGCCCTTGGTGATGATACCATAAAGGCAATTGTTAAAGAGGAATTAGACCATACAAAACTCCTGGCGCTCTCAGGCACACCCTTTAATATTATGAATGAGTATGATGAAAATTCCATCTACACATGGGACTACATCATGGAGCAGGAATGCAAATCAGAATGGGATAAACAGCATTTTGGAGATTCTAATCCCTATGATGAACTCCCTAAAATGCGGATATTTACCTATAATCTTGGTGATTTGCTCCATAATGGCAGCTATATCACATACGAAGATAAAGCCTTTAATTTCCATGAATTTTTCCGTACATGGACAAGTGACTATAAACAGGATTATGCTCAAATGCCTCAGAATGCAAAGATTGGCGACTTTGTGCATAAAGAAGACATATGGTCATTCTTAAACCTCATGAGTAAAGAGGATGCAAACAGCGCATACCCATATTCGAAAGAGGGATATCGGAGCGTCTTTAAACATTCGCTATGGATGGTTCCAGGAGTCCGTGAAGCGAAGGCGTTAAAAGACCTAATGGAAAAACATCCCGTATTTGGTAGTGGACAATTCAATATTGTCAATGTAGCCGGTAGTAATGATGAAGAATCATCGGATGCATTGAACAGCGTTAGGAAAGCCATCTGCAAGGCAGAACAGCTCGATACTTACACCATCACCTTATCCTGTGGAAAATTAACAACCGGTGTTACAGTAAAGGAATGGACCGCTGTGTTTATGTTGTCTGGCTCTTTTTCAACTTCAGCAGCAAATTATCTTCAAACGATTTTCCGTGTGCAATCTCCTTGTAACAAGGAGGGGAAAATAAAAGAAACAGCATATGTTTTTGACTTTGCTCCTGACCGAACCTTAAAAATGGTATCAGAAGCCGTGTCCGTATCATCAAAAGCGGGGAAAAGCAATGATGGCGATAAGATAATCCTTGGGAAATTCCTGAACTACTGTCCGGTTATTTCGATTTCCGGTTCTCAAATGAAGGAATATAAGGCGGATAAGTTGTTGCAGCAATTAAAAAAAGCCTACGCCGATAAGGTTGTGCGCCATGGCTTTGATGATGCGAATCTTTATAATGATGAATTGCTGAAACTACAGGATATCGACATAAAGAAGTTTGAAGATCTTAAGACCATCATCGGAAAATCAAAAGCGGCAGAAAAACAAAAGGATATTAGTGTTAATGACCAGGGCTTGACCAACGAAGAATATGAAGAAGCAGAAAAGCTCAAAAAGAAACCGAAGAAAAACCTCACAGAAGAAGAAAAAGAACGATTAAAAGAATTAAAGGAAAAGGCAAAAGTCAGAAACGATGCAATCTCAATTCTGCGAGGGATTTCCATTCGTATGCCACTCCTTATTTATGGCGCGGATATTCCATATGATGAAGAAATAACCTTGGAGCGATTTGTGGAGAAGGTTGATGCGTCGTCTTGGAAAGAGTTTATGCCAAAGGGTGTTACCAAGGAATTATTCAATGAATTTAAAAAATATTACGATGAAGATGTATTCATAGCAGCTGGGCGCAGAATACGGAATATCGCACGTGAAGCAGATACCTTGAATCCGACGGAAAGAACAAAGAAAATTGCGAGTTTGTTTTCCTATTTTAAAAATCCCGATAAGGAAACGGTGCTAACACCCTGGCGTGTGGTTAATATGCATATGTCTGACACTCTTGGGGGATATGATTTTTATGATGAAGCCCATGAGGAAATCCTCGAGGAACCAAGGTTCGTGGACCAAGGAAAGGTAACAGCAGATATTTTTGGAAATGAAAAGGCCCAAATCTTAGAAATTAATTCAAAGACGGGTCTGTATCCGCTATATGTTGTTTATAGTATTTATCGCACAAAATGCAAAAAATATACTGAGGAAGCGTTAACCCCGGAAGTTCAGCGGGCAGTATGGAATGATACGGTTCAGAAAAATATGTTCGTCATTTGCAATACACCAATGGCAAAGCTGATAACACGGCGTACCCTTGTCGGCTATTCAGATGCAAAAATCAATGCACATTATTTTGATGATTTGATTAATGCAATGAAGAACAAACCACAACAGTTCATCGAGCGGGTACTAAAACCAAGCTATTGGAAGAAGGAAGGGGTACAGAAAATGAAGTTTGATGCTATTGTGGGGAATCCACCGTATCAAGAGAAAATTAGTGAAGCAAGTAAGAATTCTTCGCTATCAAAACAGCTGTTTCCCATATTTATAAAAACTGCAATTATGGTGGATACGCACTATGTTTCATTAATTACTCCTTCACGTTGGTTTACAGGGGATGCACAAGATAAATCTTTTGTAAAACTACGTGAATACATAAAAAGCAATAATCATATACAAAAGATGGTCTGTTACAAATTTGATAAAGATATTTTTAATGGGGTTGAAATAAAAGGGGGAGTAAATTACTTCTTGCATAACTCAAAGTTTAACGGAAAGGTTGAATTTGTAACTTGTGAAAATAATAATCGCAAAACAAACTATCGTAATCTTTTTGAAGATGGTCTTGATGTTATAATATACAATTCGGATGCTCTGCCTATTTTAGTGAAAATAATGAATGATAATTTCAATCCACTTACTTCAATAACAACTGGACGTAATCCATTTGGTATAATTGGAAAGGAATCGTCCCTGGATAAAAAAGTTTGTGAGACGTTTAAAGAAGGTTTGTACGAAATTCGTTGCAAGGCAAATGTTATAAAGTATATTGATAAAAAGGAGATTAAGAAGAACATTGATATTTTTAATAATTTCAAAGTGTTCATCTCAAAATCAGCGGGGAATCCTAATAGTGATATGAAAATAATTGGGACGCCCTACGTTGGACTTCAAAAAACAGCTTGTACAGATTCATTGATTACAATTGGTAATTTTCATTCAAAATATGAAGCAGAGTGCTTATGTAATTATATTAAGACAAAATTTGTTAGATTTTTAGTTTCGATACTAAAAATATCTCAAAATGTAACACAAATAGTATATGGATTCGTTCCATTACAAGATTTTACCGAGAAATCTGATATTCAGTGGAATAAATCTATTCCAGAAATAGACGAACAGCTCTATTCTAAGTATGGTTTATCTGAGGGTGAGATTACATTCATTGAAGAAACGATTAAACACATGGAATAATTGTGATAACTTATTTTGCAAATGGATGGAGCGTGATCATTTGAATGATATTAATATAGAAGATGTAGTTAATAAACTTATTGCATCAAAACGTGAAGACGCTTGGTGGGATTTTAAAAGAGAGCATCATCACGATAAAGCAGAATTGGTTCATGATATTTTATGCATGGCAAACACTCGCTCTAGAAGAGATTGCTATATTATTTTTGGAGTAGATGATGACAACTTCTCTATTATAGGAGTCGAAAATGATGCTAAAAGGCGTAACCAACAAGGAATTACGGATATCCTCAGAAATGTAAACTTTACAGGGAGTGTTCGCCCTCGTATTGAAATTCAAACAATTTACCTCGACAATCATGAAGTTGATTTTTTGATTATTAAAGATAGTCTTGATGTTCCATACTATTTGGAGAAGGAATATCAAGATAAGAATGTTAAAAATAGTGATGATAAAAAATATGGTAAGATTGTAAGACCATACCATATTTACACACGAGTTGTAGATAACAATACACCTATCGATAAACAAGCTGATATAAATGATGTTGAATTCTTGTGGCGCAAAAGATTTGGTATAGAACTTCCGATAATGGAAAGACTACATATTTTATTATCCGAGACTGATAAATGGATTTTTGATTGGGGCAATAAGAAATATTGTTATCATATTGACTATCCTGAATTTCAATTAATCCAAGTTGAAGATATGAAGCAAGCTTGGGTTCCAGCGGCAGCTTTTTACACTCACCCTGTAATGCATTTGGCGAGATTAAACATCACATACCATAATACTGTGATTTATGAGACGGAATTATGGTCATTCGATCAGTTTCGTAAGTTTTTGCCAAAAGCAGAGAATTCTTCGGTTGCCCAACAAACAAATTTCTGGTATACCTACTATATGCTTGATTCGATTGAAGGGAAAATGCTTAAGATATTCACACATGGAAGGTGTGATATTTCAAGTAGAGAGCAAAATTATAATCAATTACTGATTTTTGAAAAAGAAGATGATAAGCAATGCTTTGATTTATATGTTTCAAATCATTTCAATGATCATACTGACGATGATATTAAGAAAAAATATCAATATCAGATCCAAGAAGATAATGATACAAACTCAGGAGGATTAATATATTCGGCTTTCCAAGTTGCTAAAATAGCATGGATATATGAAGATTGGATTAAACAAAGATAGTCCCATATATCGGTTTGGTACTTGAACATAAGAAAACGACCATGCTTGAGTATTTTACTCAAGCATGGTTATTTTCGTTTCACATTGTATTACTGTGTCACATAAATTCAAACACCAACCAGCACAAAGGGTATCACGAATCGTGATACCCTTTGTGCTGGAGACTCTAGCAAATTTCAAGGAAAAATGATATACTAGGCCCCTCACTACATCGTGATATTGTATAGTTTTAGTTGACAACTGATTCACAAGGATTTAAGCTAATCAAAGAGTCAGGAGGAGACGAAAAAATGGCAAAGAATAGACAATATGATCCAGAATATAAGATACAGGCCGTGAAGCTGGGAAAAGAAA
>NZ_JAYFPU010000331.1:0-7202 GCF_034927525.1 Christensenella sp. | reverse complement strand
GCACGGAGATGGTAATGCCGGGAGATAACATCGAGATGGAGATCAAGCTGATCACGCCGATCGCGATCGAAGAAGGACTGCGGTTCGCAATTCGAGAAGGCGGACGTACGGTAGGGTCTGGGGTAGTATCCGGCGTTATCGT
This sequence comes from Christensenella sp., assembly GCF_034927525.1. Lineage (NCBI taxonomy): Bacteria > Bacillati > Bacillota > Clostridia > Christensenellales > Christensenellaceae > Christensenella > Christensenella sp. Next base: position 7,060 of record NZ_JAYFPU010000331.1, on the reverse strand, counting down.
TGACTAATCAGAGACAAAGCAAAAGAGCAGGTATCTGTACCTGCTCTTTTTTGTTGCCGCTTAGCGGTATATTTCTGATTCGACTTCTGCAAAGGCCAAAGATTCTTTGGCGCATTTTTCTTTCATCTCGGGGCTAAGACCCTCCATGTGCTGTGCGTTGAGCCACGCATTGGCCATCTCGACGCCAAGCACATGGCCGACGATGAACCCGCCCATGCACAGGACATTGGTATTGTTGACGGCCTTGGAGCGCCATGCGGTATACACACTTTCGCACAGGCCTGCGTATACGCCCCTGTACTTATTGGCGATGATGCTGATGCCCATGCCTGTGCCGCACATCATGATGCCGCGGTCGTATTCGCCGCTCTGCACACCCTTTGCCACTGCTTTTGCGACGTCCTGATACAAAAGTGGAGCACCGGGGGATACGTCAAATATCTCGTATCCTTTGGATAACAGGTCCGCCTTCACGGCTTCTTTGAGATCATACCCGCCAAAATCGCCGCCCATAATAATCTTCATATATATGTCACCTTCCTTTTCCGATAGATATATTAAAGGTAGCATATCAAAAAAAGCAATGTCAATCACATTGCAGGGTTTCCAAAAAGAAGAAATGAATTTCATGTTATGAAAAATGGATTGAGATTACATCAGGATGTAGCCTTGCACAAATATATACAGGATGATGAAAGGCAGCACATATTTGCAGTACCACTGTATTTTGGAGGGGAACATCAGGCCACGCCCGGTGTTTGCTTCGGCAATAAAAGGTTCCCAGCCCCAGCCATACCGCGTCGTACAAAACAAAAGATAGACGAGGGAACCTAAGGGCAGGAGATTGTTGCTGACAATAAAGTTTTCCAGATCGAGGATCGTGCTTCCGGGGCCAAGCGGCGCAAAACCGGAAAGCAGGTTGAACCCGAGGACGCACGGCAAAGCGAGCCCAATCATGAGGAACGTATTGATCAGGGCGGATTTCCTGCGCGACCAGCCAAACAAATCCATACCAAAGGAAAGGATGTTTTCAAATACGGCAATGACTGTGGAAAAGGCGGCAAAGACCATGAAGATATAGAAAAATATGCCCCATACCTGTCCGCCGGGCATGGAGTTGAAGATATTGGGTAGGGTGACAAAAATAAGCCCCGGGCCTTCGCCGGGATTTACGCCAAAGGAGAAGCATGCGGGAAAAATGATCAGTCCTGCGAGCAAGGCGACAAAGGTATCGAGCGCGGTGATGCTCAAAGATTCGCCAAACAGCCGCCGCTCACGGCTCAGATAGCTGCCGAAGATCGCCATACTGCCGATGCCGACACTGAGCGTAAAAAACGCCTGCCCCATGGCGGCAAAGATCACGTTGGCAAGGCCGTGCTCCATCAGCTTTGAAAAGTCGGGCTTCAAATAAAATTCAATCCCGGCCTGTGCCCCCGGCAGTGTGACCGCACGGATCACTAGGACGACCATGACAACGAGCAGGCTGGTCATCATAAATTTTGAAACTTTTTCGAGTCCCTTTCGTACGCCGAGAGCACATACGATAAAGCCAAGTGCAGTGATGAGCACCATCCAGCCAATCTGTGGCATGGGATCGGCTTGTACTGCTGCAAATTCTGCGGCAACGCCCTGTGCGGACAGTCCTGCAAAGTCGCCAGCCGCAGTTTTGAACAGATAAGCGGCCATCCAGCCTGCAATTGTAGTATAAAACATCATCAGCAGATAGTTTCCTGCAATGGCGATGTAACCGTGAAAATGCCACTTGCTGCCCTTGGGTTCAAGCGCTTGAAAAGAACGGGCTACGCTTTTTTTGCTTGCGCGCCCGACTGAAAATTCCATGACGAGGATCGGAAGACCGAGAATGACCAGAAAGAAAAGAAAGATAATAATGAAAGCCGCGCCGCCGTACTGTCCTACAATATACGGAAAACGCCATACGTTACCAAGTCCGATCGCACAGCCTGCGGAGATCAGAATAAAACCGATCCGTGAACCAAATGTTTCGCGCTGTTTCAAACGGCTATCCCCCAGAAAAATGATAGATACATATTATGGTAGGAATGCTCAGCCAAGCGCCACATCGAGTATCATCATGATGATAAAGCCGACCATCACGCCTGCGGTACCCGAATGGGAGTGCTCGCCAAGGTGTGCTTCGGGGATCAATTCTTCTACGACAACGTAGATCATTGCTCCTGCAGCAAAGGCAAGAAGCCAGGGCATTATGCCTGTAATGGAACCGATCAGCAGAACACCGATCACGGCGGCGATCGGTTCGACCGCGCCCGAGAGTGTGCCCCACATAAAGGCTTTGCCACGCGACAGTCCCTCCTGGCGCAGTGGCAGTGAAATGGCAGCGCCTTCCGGAATGTTTTGCAGGGCGATGCCGATCGCGAGTGCAACAGCGGAAGCAAGCGTAACTGCGTTGCCGCCCGAACCTGCCGCAATGGCAAAGGCAAGCCCTACGGCAAGCCCCTCCGGAATGTTGTGCAGGGTGACGGCCAAAAACAACATGGAGCGCTTGCCCAGATGGGCGTGGATCCCCTCGGGTTTGTCGCTGCCCGGATGTTGGTGCGGGATCAGGTGATCCAGCGCAAACAGGAAAAGTCCGCCAATCGCGAACCCGCCTGCCGCAGGTATCCACCCTGTCATGCCTTGCTCCTCTGCCATCTCTATGGCGGGAATGAGCAAAGACCATACGGAGGCGGCGATCATGACGCCCGCCGCAAACCCCAGAAAGACGCGCTGCATCTTCTGGTTGATCTCTCCGCGGAAAAAGAATACGAACGACGAACCAAGCGTAGTTGCCGCAAAAGTTACCAGCGTGCCTGCGAGCGCAAGCAGTATCGGGCTTGTTTGTGTCCACATAACCAATTCCCCCTGTTAGTAAAACTCTCTTCATAAATAAGCAAAAACAGTGTGGATGAAACAACTTTCATTAAAGTATACAGTATTCTGTTATAGATAGAAAGCGAGCCGGGTAACTATATCTTGTGGTGTTTTTTTATGGGAAACACTATTTTCCGCTTTTTGGAAAAAATGCAAAAAAAGTTCGAAAAAATGCTTGAAATCAAGGTTTCCATGTTGTATAATTTAGTACGTTGCGCTATGTGCGCGCATTTTGAGTTGAGGCGAGAGGTTCCCGATCAGCCATCGGATAGTTCCCGCTGATAAGCGTCCGGACTCGATTCGGATGACTCCAAAAGGGGCAGAAACAGGGTTTTCTGTCCGAAAAAACCAATGCGATACACACGGCTATGTGTATCGGCGAGGACGGCCTTGTGCCGCGGAACAAAGGAGGATAAATAAATGGCAAGCCAGAGAATCAGAATCAAACTGAAAGCTTATGACCACAACCTGATCGACCAGAGCGCTCAGAGAATTGTGGAAACAGCAAAACGTACAGGCGCTAAGATTTCAGGTCCTGTACCGCTCCCTACGAGCAAAGAGATCATCACGATCCTTCGTGCAACGCACAAATATAAGGATTCCAGAGAACAATTTGAAATCAAAACACACAAACGCTTGATAGATATACTCGAAGCAAACGCTAAGACAACGGATGCGCTCATGCGTCTCGACCTGCCTGCAGGCGTGGACATCGAAATCAAACTGTAAAACAAGCGATAAGACGGAGGAGAAAACATGAAAGCTATACTGGGTGAAAAAGTCGGTATGACTCAGATCTTCACAGAAGATGGCAGAGTCGTTCCCGTGACAGTAGTGAAAGCCGGACCTTGCGTTATCGTTCAGAAGAAAACGGTAGAATCAGACGGTTACAACGCACTGCAGATCGGATTTGGTGAAATCAAAGAGAAAAACGTGAACAAGCCTAAAAAAGGCCATTTCAGCAAAGTGAAGGCAACGCCTACGCGTTACCTGCGCGAATTCCGCTTGGAAGATGCGTCTGAGCTTGAAGCGGGCACGGAAATCAAAGCGGACGTTTTCGAAGCGGGCGAGAAGATCGACGTTTCGGCTACTTCTAAGGGTAAAGGTTTTCAGGGCAATATCGTGCGCTGGGGCCAGCACAGAGGGCCGATGAGCCACGGTAGCCGTTATCACAGGCGCCCCGGTTCTATGGGTGCGTGCGCATCCCCTGCGAAAGTCATGAAAGGCAAACGCCTTCCGGGGCATATGGGTGTTGAAAAAATCACCGTGCAGAACCTGGAAGTCGTCAAAGTGGATGTAGACAAAAACCTGATCTTAATCAAGGGCGCGATCCCCGGATCGAAGGGCGGCCTTGTAACAATTAAAAAAAGCGTGAAATCGCGCTAAGACCGCTTGATGAAGAAGGAGGAAAGCAATTATGCCAAACGTATCAGTTTATAAGACCGACGGCAAAGAAGCTGGAAAAATCCAGCTGAGCGATAAAGTCTTCGGCGCAGAGATAAATAAAGTAGTGATGCACGACGCAGTTGTTGCGCACCTGGCAAACAAAAGACAGGGCACACAATCCGCGCTCACACGCAGCGAAGTTCGCGGCGGCGGCATCAAACCTTTCAGACAGAAGGGTACAGGCAGGGCCCGCCAGGGCACGATCCGCGCGCCTCAAATGACGCACGGTGGCGTCGTATTTGCGCCTAAGCCGAGAAGCTATGACAAGAAGCTCAACAAGAAGGTACGCGCACTCGCGCTGTGCTCCGCACTTTCCCAAAAGGTTGCGGACAAGGATATGATCGTGATGGAAGACCTTAAGATGAAGGCTCCCAAAACGAAGGAAATGGTGGCGATCTTAAAGAACCTGAATGCAGCAAAAGCGCTTATCGTGACAAACGGTAAGGACGAAGACGTTGTGCGTGCAGCAGGAAATATCCAGGGAGTAAAAACGACGCTCGCAGCGACGCTCAGCGTTTATGACATCCTGAGATATGACAAGTTCATCATCACCAAAGATGCGGTAAAAGCAATCGAGGAGGTGTACGCGTAATGAAAGATATGCATGATATCATTATAAAGCCCATTCTTTCAGAGAAAAGCTACGACCTGATCCCCAAGAAAACATACACGTTTTTGGTGGATACAAGAGCAAATAAAACGCAGATCAAGTCGGCGGTAGAAGAAATCTTTGAGGTGAAAGTGAAAGCGGTCACCACTTCCCGTAAACAGGGCAAACTGAAAAGACAGGGACGCACGGAGGGCAGAAGGCCCGAAACGAAAAAAGCTTATGTGACGCTCACGAAAGAATCCAAAGCGATTGAATTCTTCGAGAGCATGGCACAATAAGCGGCTAGGGAGGTTATTTATTTATGGCTATTAAGAAATACAACCCAACTTCTCCGGGCAGAAGGTTCATGTCGGTTTCGGCGTTTGCAGAGATCACAACGACCACACCCGAAAAATCGCTGCTGGTTTCCTTAAAGAAATCGGGTGGCAGAAACGTACATGGTAAGATCACTGTCCGCCATGTGGGCGGCGGCGCGAAGAGAAAATATAGGATCATCGATTTTAAACGCAACAAGGACGGTATCCCGGCTAAGGTTGCGACCATCGAATACGATCCGAACAGAAGCGCAAACATTGCCCTCCTTCATTATCTGGATGGCGAAAAGAGATATATCATCGCTCCGGTTGGCCTCAAAGTCGGCGACAAAGTCGTTTCCGGCCCGGAAGCGGACATCAAGCCCGGCAACGCGTTGCCGCTTGCGTCTATCCCGGTCGGTACGATGATCCACAATGTGGAGATGAAGCCCGGCAAAGGTGCGCAGCTCGTGAGAAGCGCGGGCAACGCAGCACAGCTGATGGCGAAAGAAGGCGCGTATGCGCAGGTAAGACTTCCTTCTGGCGAAGTGAGGATGATCCCGGTTGTCGCAAAAGCAACGATCGGTCAGGTCGGCAATGCCGATCAGGAAAACATCAACATCGGTAAAGCGGGAAGAAAGCGTCATATGGGTGTCCGCCCGACAGTGCGCGGTAGCGTAATGAACCCGAACGACCATCCGCATGGTGGTGGTGAAGGTAAAGCGCCGATCGGACGTCCGGGTCCTGTAACGCCGTGGGGTAAGCCTACGCTTGGGTACAAGACGCGGAAGAAGAAAAACCCGACGAACCAATTTATCGTAAAACGCAGAAACGCTAAATAATTGAAGGAGTGAATTTGCAGATATGAGTAGGTCAATAAAAAAAGGACCATTTATAAATGAAAAGCTTCTGGCACGCATCGTTGAGATGAACGAGAAAAATGAGAAAAAAGTGCTGAAGACATGGTCGCGTCCGTCGACGATCTTCCCGGATATGGTAGGACACACGATCGGCGTACATGACGGCAGAAAATTTGTTCCCGTTTATGTGACGGAGGACATGGTAGGACACAAGTTAGGCGAATTTGCCCCGACGAGGACATACAGGGGTCACGCGGGCGAGAAATCGTCCAGATAACCGAGAGGAGGGTAAAGCATTATGGCTACAAGACAAAGAGAAAAAGCCGCAAAACGGCAAGAAGAAAAAGATAGAAGACCAAAATCCATCGCAAAATACTTTCGCATTTCCTCCCGCAAGGTTAAGGCTGTGATCGACCTCATCAGGGGACTTTCCGTAGCGGATGCGAAGGCAGTTCTTATGAACACGCCCAACGGCGCTACAGAACCCGTCGGAAAGCTTCTGAATTCTGCGATTGCAAATGCGGAAAACAACATGAATATTTCGGCAGATACGCTGTTCGTTGCAGAAGTTTTTGCTGATCAGGGCCCCACGCTCAAACGGTTTCGGCCGCGCGCGCAGGGCAGGGCGACTCGGATTCGCAAGAGAACGAGTCACATCACAATTATCTTGGATCAGGTCAAATAAGGAGGTACACGATGGGTCAAAAAGTACATCCCCATGGTTTTAGGGTAGGCGTCATCAAAGATTGGGATGCCAGATGGACGGCGAAAAAGTCCAAATTTGCGGACTATATCGTTGAAGATGATAAAATCAGAAAATTCTTGAAAAAGAAATTATATGCTGCGGGCATTTCGAAGATCGAGATCGAACGTGCGGCGCAGAAGGTTTCCGTCAATATCTTTACCGGCAAGCCCGGTATCGTGATCGGAAAAGGCGGCACAGGCGTAGAGCTTCTGAAAAA
>NZ_JAYFPU010000266.1:0-38806 GCF_034927525.1 Christensenella sp. | reverse complement strand
CGCCTCGCTCACATCGTCGATATACGAATAGTTGCCGTTTCCGTTGTCGGCAAGCGTCTCTAACTTGTTGTCCTTCAAATTGCCGTCGCCAAACCCCATCACAGAAAGGGAGATACCACTGTCGCGCTTGTTTTCTATCAGACGTTTCAAATCGCCTTCGCTCGTGACGCCGATATTTAGGTCGCCGTCCGTACCGAGGATCACGCGGTTGTTTCCACCGCTGATAAAATATCTCTCTGCAAGCTCGTATGCCGTTTCAATACCTTTAGACCCGGCAGTACTGCCACCCGCGGTCAGGTTTTCGATCGCGCTCATGACTTTTGTTCTGCGCGTGCCGTCCACACCCTCAAGGACGACCCTGTCGTCTGAGGCGTACGTCACGATGGAAACGCGATCCTCGGGGCGCAGCTGTGCCGCCAGAAGCAGGAACGCCCGCTTCATAAGGGGTAGCTTGTTCGCGTCGTCCATCGAGCCGGAAACGTCGAGTAAAAATACGAGGTTAGAAGCAGGCAGCGCCTGCGCGTCGATGTCGTCTGCCTGCAATCCGATCAGCAATAGTTTATTCGCGCTGTTCCACGGGCAGTCCGTCATTTCAGTCGTGACGGAAAACGGCTCTCCCACAGCGGGGGCGGGGTAGTCGTACGAGAAGTAATTGAGCATTTCCTCGATGCGCACCGAATCTGGTTCAGGCACTTCACCCGCCAATATCTTCCGCCGAATGTTGGCATAAGAAGCTGTGTCTACGTCTGCCGCAAAGGTAGAAAGCGGACTTGCGGTAGTCGATTTAAAGCGGTTTTCTTCCTCCGCGCTGTATTCTTCTGTATTCCACTCCGTATCGGGTTCCAGAGGCATAGCTCCGTCCACATAGTTTTCCGCAGGCGCGGCGGCATATTCCGTTGCCGCTGGCGCATTGCGCATAGGAGCAGGCATTGCGCATGCCGCCAAAAGGGATAACGCCAATGCGATCCCTACTATAAATGTAAATTTCTTCATCCTTCATTTCCTCCTTTGTACGTGTCCTTGCAACGGCAATATTGCCGCTCGTATTCGTCAGTATCCGCACAAATAGAAACGATGCGCATACAAGAACCGTCGCAGGAGACGTTTTCTATGGGAGTGGGCAGGGGAAGCGGTACGCCTTCCTGCTCCATATCATATAAGGTAAGACTGAGCGCGTCCTCCGCCATCTCAAGCGCCATCTCAAGCGTCCCGCCGCAAGAGACACAGCTCTCGATGTCGGGAAAACAGACAGAATAAAGTCCGTCGTTTTCTTGTTTTAATATAGCCGGATATTGATAGGTTGCCATCAGGACACCTCCTGTTTCAGGCCCGCCTGCTTAAGGATCGCTGCCAGAGTACCCGCGGGCAGCTCTTCGGTGCGGTGGCGGGACACGGGAAACGTATTACGCGTCAGCGGGCTGTAATAAAGGTCGTGCCGTCCGCCCTCGCGTTTCAGTGTGATACCGTTTTTCAAAAGTATTCTGGTGAGTTCGCTTGTTTTCATAATATGCTCCCAGTATATCATATTTTTCAAAATTGTAAATGTTGACGAAACGATGTATGTTTACGTATAAATCAGAGATTGTAAACATTATTTTTAAATTGGGTTTACAATTAAAATGTGCTATGTTATACTGAATTTTGTATTCTTAAGCAAAAGAGGAGAATTAAGCAATGGAAACAATACCTAAAAAGCGAACGGCGACGAGGGATATTATCCTGTGCGCATTGTTTGCCGCACTCATTGCCATTGGCGCATTCATTCGTATTCCAATCCCTTACGTACCGATTACATTCCAAGGCTTCTTTGTATTATTGGCAGGTTTTTTATTGGGGCCGAAATACGGCAGCATATCCATGCTGGTATATATTGCGCTCGGGCTTGTGGGGCTGCCCATCTTCACAGAGGGCGGTGGTGTGATGTATGTGCTAAAGCCGACTTTTGGGTTTTTGATCGGTTTTGCGCTCTGCGCGTTCGTTGCGGGTCTGCGCGTACGAAAACTTAAAAAACTGACGATAGGCAACTTGTTTTTATCGGGCATGATCGCTATGATTCCCGTCTACCTGATTGGTGTGATATATTTCTATTTTATCATGAATTTCGTGATGGAAACGCCCATCGGTATCTGGGCGGCGATCTGGTCATGTATCATTATGGTACTGCCTGCGGACGTTCTGCGCTGCTTGCTTGCGTCATGGCTTGCTAAGCGACTGATCCCCGTGCTCAGAAAAGAGGCTGTCTGATGGATTTTCTGATAGACATGACACAAAAAGCATTGCATGGTCAAGAGATCACAAGGAAAGAGGCGCTTATGCTTGCGCAAGAGGATGTACAAAGCCTGTGCGTAGCTGCAGACCAGATACGCAAAGAGCGCTGTGGCGATACGTTTGATCTATGCTCTATCATCAACGGCAAGAGCGGAAAATGTCCGGAGGACTGTAAATATTGCGCACAGTCCGCGCACTATAAAACAGATGTCGAGTTTTACGAATTACTGTGCAAAGAGGAGATCGTTGCTGCCGCACGTAAAAGCTATGATGCAGGTGTAGGGCGTTTTTCCATCGTGACCTCCGGTAAAAAGCTAACGCATGACGAGATCAAAGCTCTGTGCGGTATCTATCGCGCAATCAAAAGAGCGTGTCCGCAGCTTCGCCTGTGTGCATCGCACGGCCTGCTTGACGAGCAGGCGTTTGTTATGCTAAAAGAGGCGGGGGTAGAGCGTTACCACAACAATTTGGAAACCTCGCGCGAATTTTTCAAAAATATCTGCACCACGCATTCCTATGACGACAAGCTGAAAACGATACGCCGCGCGCAAAATGCGGAGCTGGGTATTTGCAGCGGAGGTATCATCGGTATGGGCGAAGAAATGGCCGAACGCATCGATATGGCGCTCGAGCTGCGCCGCTTGGGCGTGCGCTCCGTGCCGCTCAATATATTAACTCCGCTAGAGGGTACGCCGTTCGCAAACGCGCCAGCGCTGCCGCAGCAGGAGATCATGAAAACGGCGGCGGTCTTTCGCTTTCTGCTGCCTGATACGGCGATCCGCCTTGCAGGAGGGCGCGCACGTATGGAAAACGCCGGCAGGGCTATGCTGGGTGCGGGCGTAAATGCCGCGATCACCGGAGATATGCTCACCACAGCGGGGTTTTCCTATGAAAGCGATATGGAAATGATCACATCCTGTGGATTCACGGTCGGATTCATGAAAAATAAATGTTAAATTTGTATAAAAAGTCAAGAAAGTCGGTTGTAAGTTAAAATTTGTGGTGATATAATGAACATACTAACTGGGAAAAGGCGGCACGGAAATGAAGTTGCGTCCGAATCTGTATCTGATTGTAGGGATTTTAGCGATCGCCATCAATATTATTTTGGGGCAGGTCATCGTAATGCAAAATAGTTTTATCGATTTTGCGCAGGGTTTCTTGTGCGCGATTGGTATTTTCTTCTGCGTCATCGGCCTTTTTGACCAGCACAACAAGATGACGAAGGGAAACCCCGAAAACAAATAAGAGCATATAATAAAAGGACAGGTATATTGCCTGTCCTTTTTTGATTGTTTTTTTTATTTCTTCTTCAGTACATATACGGCCGGATACAGCCCGCCCGCATCAAACGTCGCGCGCTTTAGCACTTCAAAAGCTCCCGTGCTTTTTATAAGTCCCTCAAGCAGATTTTTCTCGTGCGTATACAGCACCGCGATTCCCTTGTCCGTCAGGATTTCCGGTAAAATGCGGAAATATGCTTTATAGAGACGTTCGTTCTGCGTGTGTGTGCCTACACGCAGGCCAAACGGCATATTGACAAGAATTTCGTCATATTTTTTCGCCGTGAATTTCAGCGCGTCGATGTAATGGAACTGCGGATGCACATGCGCATACCGGCTGTTTTCCTTAGCTGCCTCGATAGCCGTCATGTTGATGTCCGCGCCCGTTAAGGAATGATGCGGATAAAATCCTCGTTCGTAAAGCATGGTGCCGCTGCCACAGAAGTTATCGAGCACGCGTGCGTCAGGATTGAAAAATTCGCTCGCATAAGCGCATACGCTTGCCGCCACGCCCGGACTGATGCTTGCCGCGATGGCCTTTTTGCGGTAATCAAAACGGTTGTCCGTCAAGGGGTTCAAGAACACCTGCGCGGTATCTCCGTCGATTTCAATGAGTATTTCCACCGAATACGAAGACGGTGTATTGATAAGCTGCTCCATAGCAGACACGCATTTTTTGATGATGTCGATGCGCACCTCATGCGCCACACTGCGCACTTCAAGGCGATAACCGGTAACGCCTGTACGCTGCATGACAGCCGCTTCACGCTGCTTCAAGAATGCAGGCAACTCGCTGACAGGCGAGGAACCGAGATAGATGTATGCGTCCGTGTAAGCACGCATCTTATAAATATCGTAAAAATCCACGAGGGAGGTGACTGCAATATATTTGCCGAATTTGCGTGGCTTAAGACCGGCCTCCGTGCACAGGGAATAGGTAACGTTTAAGTTTGGAGACGCAAGCACGACCACATCCGTGGGCAGCACGCGTACGCGCGCCTTGGTGCGCATCACAAAATTAGCAAGCGCCTTGTTGAGCGCCGCATTTTCCTCGTCGCGGTGTTTTTCAATGTCACTGCGTAATTGGTAAGATTCCAAAAACCGTTTGGCACGGTCGTTTTTTGCGCGCCCGATGGCAAGCAGGTAAGAGGGCAGCGCAAAGACGGTCTGTTCGTGCATCATAGCCTCGATCAGTTCGTCCAAATAATCCGCGGCACACGTATTGCCGATGACCTGCGCCGCAAGCATACGCACCTTGGCGTCGTCTGCACGCAGCAGCTTTAGCAGTCCGTCGATGTTTGCCGCCACAACGTCTTTCGCCCGTTCGCCGATATCCGCTAAAATACGCAGCGCGGCACGCGCAGTGCCACTCTTTGCAAGCGCATACACACGCTGGAGATCACCGTCGCGGATCAGCTCAATGACGCCTTCCTTGCGCTCTGCGGCAGGAAGATCGTTATAATTTTCTACAAATTCCTTGATTTCAGCTACTTTCATTGTACTCCTATGTTTTCAAAAATGACGTTCAATACGTTGGAGGTCCCGTCGGCTTCTTTACTATTGCCCATGACCGAAACCATCTCATCCTTTTGTTCCCACAGCGCATCGAGCGCTTGGACAAGCGCCAGTGCGTTTAAGTTTTCCTGTTCCAAAACATGCGCATATCCGCGCTTTTCAAAGTATCCTGCGTTGAGGATCTGGTCGCCGCGGCTTGCAGAAAGCGGAAGCGGCACAAGCAAAGCAGGCAGCTTCAGGGCAAGAAACTCAAAGATCGCATTTGCGCCCGAACGCGAAAGTGCAATATCCGCCGCCGCAAACACGTCGGGGAGACCGTCTTCCATATATTCATACTGCCTATAGCTATCACTGCCTTCAAGCCCGGGATTGAGCTTGCCTTTTCCGCGCAGATGGACGATGTCGTAGCGCTGTGTAAGCGTATCTAGTGCTGCATCTACTGCGTCGTTGATGGCCTGGGCTCCGAGGGAACCACCCATTATTAATAACACCGGTTTGTCTCCGCTAAACGAAAGGCTTGCAAGTCCGGCAGCGCGGTCTCCGTCAAGAATGTCCTTGCGAATAGGAGAGCCGGTCAGGATGCTTCGCTCGCTGCGCGCGTCCGCCGTATCAAACGACAGGCATATCTTTTGCGCTTTTTTGATACACAGCCTGTTCGCCAGCCCGGGCGTATAATCGCTCTCGTGCAGGATAACAGGAATTTTCAGCTTTGAAGCTGCCCACACCACAGGAACAGATACAAAACCACCCTTGGCAAACACAAGGTCAGGCTTTAAGCCTTTCAGTATCCGTTTGGATTCCTTTGTTCCTTTGAATATCTTAAAAATGTCGGTTATATTTTTGACACTCGCATAACGGCGCATTTTTCCGGCGCTGATCGCGTGGAAGGGGATATCATGAACAAGTGTTTTTTCGATCCCATCGTCCGTACCGATATAATGTACGTCGATACCATGCTGAAGAAGCTCCGGTACAAGCGCTAGGTTGGGCGTAACATGGCCGGCCGAACCGCCGCCTGTAAGCACGATCTTCTTTTGTTTGTTTTCCATAAAAATTTACCTCTCCGCTGGCGTGCATCATCCGCAAAGGTGCATGGATAAAGCAAAAACGCCAACTTCTATAATAGCACAACAAGCTGCCAGCCGCAATAGCAGGTTGAATAGCGTAATCTTAAGAAAGGTTTCATAGTTAGAGCGTTGAACGAACTGGGTATCTATGTTATATTAAATTTGTTAAAAAACGCAATATAATGAGGTTTTGTTATGAAGGTATTGATTTTAAGTATGACAGTCGGGCAGGGTCACAACTCGACGAGTAAAGCGCTGCGCGCATGTATGGAAGAAAAAGGGCATACCTGCGAGATATTGGATACTTATAAATTCCTCGCAAAGCCGATCGGACTCGGTTTTGACAAAGGTTATACCGCAATGGGACGCTTTGTGCCCAAGCTCAACGAAAACATCTACAAGGCAGCAGAAAAAGCAAGCGGACGTGCGGACATGAAAATGAACTTTCCGTGGGCGTTTGCCAATCTCACCAAAAGCAAGATGCAAAAATATATTGAAGAGACAAAGCCCGACGTGGTGGTGTGCTCCATCGTCATGACGGCGATTTTGATCACTTCTTTAAAGGAAGCGGGCCTGATCGATCCCAATATCAAAAGTATCGGTATCGTGACGGACTATTCGCTGCACCCGTTCTGGGAGTATACGGCTATGGATTATTTTGTCGCGGCCAACGAGCTGATGATCCCGGAGTTTACCGATCGGGGCATTGCCGAAAACAAAATACTGCCTACAGGCATTCCTATCGCACCCAAATTCACGCGTTCCATCCCGCAAAAAGAAGCGCGGGAAAAGCTGGGGCTCGATCCTGACATGTTCACGGTATTGATGGCGTCTGGCGGTATGGGCTTTTCGGGGCTTGTGCCCGTGCTGCAGGATATCGATACGGTAGAGGAGACGCAGATCGTTACGGTCTGCGGCACAAACACGCGATTGAAAAACAAACTGCTGGCAATGGAATTCAAAAATCGGGTGCATATTTTGGGGTTTGTAGACAATATGGACGAATACATCGACGCGGCCGACGTTGTGATCACAAAGCCGGGTGGGCTTTCGACCTCAGAGACGATCGCCAAGGAAAAACCGATGATCCTCACAAAACCCATGCCGGGCGTAGAGAATATGAACATCGCTTTTTTGCTCAACAACTCGCTTGCGGTACATGCAAACGAATATCAGCCGCTCAGTATGGTGCTCAAGCAGATGCGCCTCAATCAGGTGAAGATAGACGAGATGAAGCGTGCCCAAAAGAAGTGGGGCAAAAAGAACAGCGCAAATATGCTGGCAAAATTTATTGAAAAACTGGTATGAAGGAAGGAGCGCCATATGATAATCAGAAAGGAAACGAGCACGGATTATGATACGGTGTATAGCTTGATAAAAGAGGCGTTTGAAACGGCGGAGCATAGTGACGGGAGCGAACCTGATTTGGTCGCGGCACTGCGAAAGTCACAAGCATTTGTGCCCGGGCTTTCACTGGTTGCGGAGGAGGATGAAATGATCGTCGGCCACATTCTGTTTACGGAGGGCAAGGTTGGAGGCGATACTGTGTTGGTTCTCGCGCCGCTTTCTGTACTGCCGGAATTCCAAAAGCAGGGCGTAGGCAGTACGTTGATCAAAGAAGGACACAAGGTTGCGGAACGGTTGGGGTATGCGTATTCGCTGGTTTTGGGCAGCGAGACCTATTATCCGAGGCTAGGATATCTTCCGGCAGAGCGGTTTGGCATTGAAGTTCCGGACGCTATACCGTCTGCTAATTTTATGGCGATCAAGCTGCAGGACGACGCGAAGCCCATCGGCGGCAGCGTGATTTATGCAAAAGAATTTGGAATATAAAATAAAAAAGCAAGTACAAAAAAGAGCATCCGCAGGGATGCTCTTTTACTTTGTTTTTCTTAGTCGATATGCGCAGGTTTTTCTGTCTCCCTGTTGCATTCCACGTGTCCACAGTTGCCGCATCCGGCAGCACCCTGGCCGTTCGTGGTGTCCACGCGCTTGTCCATTGCGTGGTTGATCACGCCGTTGAACGGATAGTGGCCGCAGCTCCAGATCTCGTCCGCTTTGACTTTCCAGTTTGCAGCGATCGTGTCTGTCTTTGCCGTCAGTACGTCAACGCCCTCAAGGTCTAAGTCCTGCGTCGGATGTGCGCCGGATTCGTTGACAGCTTTTCTGAGTCCGTCCGGATTGTCGAGCAACGGACACGGACGCAAGAGGTTATCCGAGAACGGCTGACCTTCCTGGTATTTACGGAAAAGCGGGCTGCCGAGCGCTTCTTCAAGTGTACATTCGTTGATGTTGTGCGTCGCATAATGGATGAACGCGCACGGTTCACAGTCTCCGTTGGAGTTGATGTGGAAGTAACGTCTTCCGCCTGCGATACATCCGCCGACATACTCACCGTCGTTCCAGAAATCAAGGATAAAGATCGGCTTATATTCGCGCATTTCGCGTACTCGTTTGTACATATGCGCCCGCTGTTCAGGCGTTACACACAGATCCATAACCGCATCCTTGCCGATGGGCATGTAGGTGAACAGCCAACCGAACAGGCAGCCGGCTTCGATCATCTGGTCGTTCCATTCGTCGCTGCTGATGGTCTTATAATTCTTGCTGTGGTAGCAGCCGGAATAACCAAACGGGATCCCCGCGTCTTTTAACAGCTTCATAGCAGCCATGACCTTGTCATATGTGCCTTCGCCACGGCGTGCGTCCGTTTCTTCCTTCGTACCTTCAACAGAGATCATGAAAGTAAAGTTGCCGACGCGCAGCAGATCCTGCACAAAGTCTTCGTCGATGAGGGTAGCGTTCGTGAACGCGCCGAATGCGCAGTCCGAATGTTTTTCCGCAAGACGAATCAGGTCTTTTTTGCGAACAAGCGGCTCGCCGCCGGAGAACAGGTATACATAGATACCGAGTTCCTTGCCCTGTTCGATGATTTCATCCATCTTTTCATAGGTCAGGTTGTAGTGTTTGCCATATTCGGCAGCCCAGCAACCGATACATTTTAAGTTGCAAGCAGAAGTCGGATCCATGAGGATCGCCCACGGAACCTGAACGCCCATTTCTTTCCCTTTTTCCTGTGCGATGGGCATACCCTTAACGCCGGAATTCAGGAAGAAGTTCAAAATGAACCTTTTCAGATAGTTTGTGTTGACGTCTGTCAGCACGCGCTTCATCAGCACGCCCTGCCATGTCTGTTCTTCCCACCACTGCTGGAAATTCTTTACGGAACTATTCCAGCGGTTGCCCTTTGTAAAGTTATCCGCCCATTTCAGAAGTTTGGGAAGATTCTTCACCGGGTCCTTTTCCAGATACTTGAACGCTGCGGAGAAGGCAACGTTGGCACCTGCACTTTTGATCGAATTTTTCATAGCCATAATAACAAAACCTCCAAATAAATCCTATGTGCATTATTGCGACATATCTCCAAAAAATCTTATATGAACGCAGTTCATTTAATGTACATGATACGATCTGGACATGAAAAAGTCAAGGCGAAAAAGGCCTTTTAATGGGCTTTAGAAGCAGGAAGGGAGTTTCTTTGAACGTGCGTTCATTTAAAAGATGCGATATTGACGCATTTGTCGAATTTGTTAGGAAAATGTTCAAATATAAAAAATTTAAAAATTTTTTGGAAATAATAGGAATTTGTCTTGAAAAGTTACATTAAAGTGATAGAAATGGTATAATAATTTCATATAATGAAAGAATAAAAGGCGGGCCGGTCGGTAATGAAAAGACGCGAAGAGATCAAAGAAATATTAAAAGAGCGTGGTGAGATCACCTTAAAAGAACTGGAAACGCAGTTTCCCGATTGCTCGGGGATCACCTTGCGGCGCGATCTTAAGTTTTTGGAGGAAGAAGGTTTGCTTCGGCGGACGCACGGCGGTGCGGTCGCTTTGCACACGCTTTCGCTGGAAGCGGAAAATGTTTTTTCACAGCGCGCGTCAGAATGTGTGGGAGAAAAATGCCTGATCGCGAAAAAGGCGGTCGCGTTCATAGAGCCCGGGCGTTCCATCTATATCGATGCAGGCTCTACGATGATGCAGTTCGTAAAAGAGATGCCCGACGAATACCTTTCCGTACTTACCTCAGGGGTCAACATTGCGCTTGAACTCATCAAAAAGCAAAAGCTGAGCGTCACGCTGATCGGCGGACAGGTAAACCGCAACACGGTTTCGGTCTCAGGTACGAATTGTACGCGCTTCATACAGGAAGTGAATATCGATACCGCGTTCATTGCGGCGAGCGGCTTTTCGATCGAGAACGGTTTTACGACCGGGACATATACGGAAGGCGAGAGCAAAAAAGAAGTGATCGGGCGCGCACGCAGGGTCATTATATTGATGGGCAGCAACAAAATGGACAAGGTACTGCCGTTTACGTTTGCCAATATGGAAGATATTGACGTGCTAGTATCAGATGAATCGCTTGATAAAGACGCACTGCGCGTGGTGAACAGTACAGGCGTGGAGATCGTGTAGCATAGGCGGATGTCCTGCAATGCCCCCCAGGGGGCTTTCTCTCGTCGCTACGCGTCAATTCACATTGTCCGGCGTGGGTGTGGTAAGGTACTATTGTAAAAATCAAAACAAATAAAAGAGCCGGTTTCGTATTTGTATACGGAACCGGCTCTTTTTCATTTCCCCAAACCTGTTCATAAAACTTTTTCAAAAAAAACCATATCTTATATTGCTAAGTTTTGTGAAATAATATACAATAAACTAGTATGTTAATTATTTAACAATATTTCGCATGAACTGCGTAAAAACAGGAGGAGTCAAAACGTGGATCTTGAAATGAAGCAAAAGCTCGATGTGATCCTTACAGAGCACACCAAAAGCTCGGAGATCATCCCAATTCTGCAGGACATTCAGAAGGAATACCGCTATCTGCCCAAAGAAGCGCTCTCATATGTAGCGGGCAAGCTTAACGTGGGCGAGGCAAAGGTATATTCTATCGCCACCTTTTATGAGAATTTCTCACTGGAACCCAAAGGCAAATATGTCATCAAGATCTGCGACGGTACGGCGTGCCACGTGCGTAAGTCCATACCGATTCTGGACGCACTCCGCAAAAAATTGCATCTGAGCGACAAGAAGAGAACGACGGAGGACATGCTTTACACGGTAGAGACGGTCTCGTGCCTCGGCGCGTGCGGGCTTGCGCCTGTGCTGACGGTCAATGACAAGGTCTATCCGGCCATGACGCCCGAATCTGCGTGCGCGCTGCTGGATACGCTGAAATAAACCGCTTTGGGGGAGAATATAACGGTATGATACAAAATATAACAGAACTCAAACAAACGAAAGAGCAATATAAAGAATCGCTCGACGCACAGTACAAAAAAATACTCGTATGCGCGGGTACGGGCTGTGTAGCGGGTGGATCGATGGAAATATACGACCGCTTAAAAGAACTCGCGGAGCAAAAAGGGCTGCCGGTATCGGTGGAACTAAAGGCAGAGCCACACGAGGAGATCGCCTTCAAAAAAAGCGGCTGTCACGGCTTTTGTGAAATGGGGCCGCTGCTGCGCATCGAGCCAAACGGCTGGCTGTACGTCAAGGTAAAGCCGGAGGACTGTGAAGAGATACTCGAAAAAAGTCTTGTGGGCAGCGAGCCGGTCGAGCGCCTGCTGTTCACGCGGGAAGGCAAGTCGTATGCCGCACAGGAAGATATCCCGTTTTACAGTAAACAGACGCGGACGGTGCTCTCTAATTGTGGGCATACTGATACGGAATCATTGATGGAATATGTGGCGCGCGGCGGTTATGAGGCCGTTGCAAAAGTGCTTTTCGATATGCAGCCGGAAGCGATCGTGCAAGAGATACTGGACTGTGGTCTTCGCGGGCGCGGCGGCGGAGGGTTCCCCACGGGGCGCAAGCTGCAGCAGGTCGCGCGGCAAAAAGAACCGGTCAAGTATGTCGTATGTAACGGCGACGAGGGAGACCCTGGCGCGTTCATGGACAGGAGCATCATGGAGGGCGATGCGCACCGTATGATCGAAGGTATGATGATCGCGGGCATCGCAACGGGCGCTCACGAAGGCTATATCTATGTGCGAGCGGAATATCCGCTGGCAGTAAAAAGATTGCAGACGGCAATCGATGCGGCGCGCAAAGAAGGGCTTCTCGGCGATAACATCTTAGGCAGCGGCTTTGCGTTCGATTTAAAGATCAATCAGGGCGCGGGCGCGTTCGTATGCGGCGAGGGCAGCGCACTTACGGCTTCCATCGAAGGAAACCGCGGGATGCCGCGCGTCAAGCCCCCCCGCACGGTGGAGCAGGGCTTGTTTGGCAAGCCGACTGTGCTTTCCAACGTGGAAACATACGCCAACATCCCGATGATCATTTTAAATGGCTCGGACTGGTACCGCGAGAGGGGTACGGAAAACAGCCCGGGAACCAAGGCGTTTGCGCTGACGGGTAATGTAAATAATACAGGCCTCATCGAAGTACCGATGGGCACGACGCTCAGAGAGATCATCTTTGATATCGGCGGCGGCGTAAAAGACGGCAAAGAATTCAAAGCAGTGCAGATCTGCGGGCCGTCGGGCGGCTGCTTAACGCAGGAACACCTCGATTTGCCGCTGGATTTTGACTCGCTCAAAAAGGTAGGCGCAATGATCGGCTCGGGCGGCCTCGTCGTAATGGACGAGGATACGTGCATGGTCGAAGTGGCGCGCTTCTTCATGAATTTTACGCAAAACGAATCATGCGGAAAATGCGTGCCATGCCGCGAAGGTACGTTGCGTATGCTGGAGATTTTAGAGCGTATTGTCGCGGGCAAAGGTGAGAAAGAAGACCTCGATATGCTGCGCGAGCTGGCGGACACCATCACAAAGACCGCGCTGTGCGGGCTTGGCAAGACGGCGGCGTTCCCGGTTATCAGCACGCTCAAGTATTTTGAGGATGAATATCTGGCGCATGTGGTTGACAAGAAGTGTCCGGCCAAAAACTGTCAGGCGATGAAGCAATTTGTTATTGTGGCAGAGCAGTGCAAGGGGTGCAGCAAGTGCGCACGCCAGTGCCCGGTTGGGGCGATCACAGGAGAGATCAAGAATCCTTATGTGATCGATCAAGGCAAGTGTATCAAATGCGGCGCATGTGTAGACGCATGTAATTTTGGCGCTGTCATTGAGCAGTTTTAACGGAGGATTATTATGACTGATAAAAAGCATATGATAATAGACGGACAGATCGTCAACTACAACGACGAGCAGAATATTCTGGCGGTCATCCGCAAAGCGGGCATAGAGCTGCCCACGTTCTGTTACTATTCAGACCTGTCCATTTACGGCGCGTGCCGTATGTGCGTGGTGGAAGACGAATGGGGCGGCGTCATCGCTTCGTGCTCCACACCCCCGCGTGACAAAATGAAGATTAAAACAAACACGCCACAGCTGTTTCGTCACCGTAAGATGATTTTGGAGCTGCTGCTTGCAAGCCATTGCCGCGACTGTACGACATGCCCCAAAAACGGAAAATGCCGTTTGCAGGAGCTGGCGCTGCGGTTCGGTATCGACAGCGTGCGGTTTGAGAACACCAAAAAAGAAGCAAAAATAGACGATTCGGCGCTGTCCATCATCCGTGACGAATCCAAGTGCATCCTGTGCGGCGATTGTGTACGCATGTGCTCAGAGATACAGAACGTGGGCGCGATCGATTTTGCGCACCGCGGCTCCAACATGACGGTTTCGACGGCATGGGGCAAACCCCTAAGCGAAACAAACTGCGTCAACTGCGGACAGTGCGCGTCTGTATGTCCGACCGGTGCGATCGTTATTCGCAACTGCACCCAGAAATTCTGGGATGCATTGTACGACGATACCAAGCGCGTGGTCGTACAGTTTGCGCCGGCAGTACGCGTGGCGCTGGGCGACGAGTTCGGTTTGCCGCAGGGTACAAACGTCGCTGGCAAGATCGTAGGTGCGCTCCGCAAGATGGGCGTTGATGAGGTATACGATACGACGATGGGTGCAGACCTCACGGTCATGGAAGAATCCAAGGAGTTTTTGAAAAAGTATAAGGAAGGCGGCAAGCTGCCGCTGTTCACATCCTGCTGCCCAGCGTGGGTAAAATACGCGGAGAATACGCATCCCGAGCTGATCGGGCAGGTGTCCACTTGCAAATCGCCCATGCAGATTTTCTCAGCGGTCATCAAGGAGCATTTTGAGCAGGTCAAAGAGGTGGACGGCTTAGAAACCGTCGTCTTCGCCATCATGCCCTGTACGGCGAAGAAGGATGAGCAGGTTCGTCCGGAGTTCATCCATGAGGATGGCGGAAGGGATACGGACGGCGTAATCACCACGCAGGAATTTGCCAGCATCCTAAAGCAGGCGGGCATCGTGTTTGAGGATATCGAGCCGGAAGCTGCGGATATGCCATTTGGCATCACATCCGGCGCGGGCGTTATCTTCGGTGTGACGGGCGGCGTGGCAGAGGCGGTCATCCGTCGTGTGGTGGACGACAAAAGCAACAATATGCTGCACAATATCGCCTATACAGGCGTGCGTGGGCTGGATGGAACAAAAGAGGCAAACATCCCGTTCGGCGAGGATAAGCGCGTGAAGATCGCAGTCGTAAACGGCCTTGCGAACGCGGAACGGCTGATCCAGAAAATAAAAGACGGAGAAGCGCAATACGACTTCGTGGAAGTCATGGCGTGTCCGGGCGGATGTATCGCCGGAGCAGGACAGCCGTTTGCGCGTCAAGAGGGTAAGGAAGAACGCTCAAAAGGCTTGTACGATGCAGACAAGCTCTGCCAGGTCAAGCGTTCGGAAGAAAATCCGGTCATGATGTCGCTTTACAGCGGTATACTAAAGAATAAAGTCCATGAGCTTTTGCATGTGGATTATATAAAAGGGGAGGATATAGAAAAATGATGACGATTAGCGTGTGCATCGGAAGCGCGTGCCACCTGAAGGGGAGCTACAACGTGGTGAGCGAGCTGCAGGAGATGATCGAGGAACACAAGCTGGGCGACGAGGTAGAACTTACCGGCGTATTTTGCCTCGGTCACTGCACGGACGCGGTGTCTGTGCAGGTCGACGAGGAGGTTTTTTCCGTCAACTCGGAAAACGTCGGCGATTTCTTCAAAAATCAGGTTCTTGCGAAGGTGTGACCATGAGTATCATTCAATTCAAAGAAGCGAATTGTAAAAACTGTTATAAATGCATTCGGAGCTGTCAGGTGAAATCCATTGCCTTCAAAAACGAGCAGGCGGAGATCACCGAAAAAGAGTGCATCCTGTGCGGACACTGCTTTCTTGCGTGTCCCCAGAATGCAAAATCCATCAACTCCAATTTGGACACGGTAAAGGGATATATCAAAAATGGCGAAAAGGTGTATGTGTCTGTTGCGCCATCCTTTGCAAGCTGTTACAAAGACGCGACGTTCCCAAAGATTTCCGCCGCCCTCAAAAAGCTGGGCTTTGCCGGCGTAGAGGAAACGTCCATCGGCGCCGCACAGGTAAGTCACAGCTTTGAAGGACTGATGCGCGAGCATAAGATGGCAAACATCATCACCACCTGCTGTCCAACTCTCGTTTTGTTGGTGGAAAAATACTATCCGGAGCTCATCAAGTACCTAGCGCCTGTTGCCGCCCCCATGACGGCACACGGCAAGATGATGAAGGAAGTGTATGGCAGCCGCATCAAAACGGTTTTCATCGGCCCGTGCATTTCCAAAATGCATGAAGCGGGCGAAGCAAAAGGCGGTGGAGCGATCGACGCAGTGCTGCTCTTTGACGAGGTGATGAACTGGCTCAAAGAGGAAGGGATCGATTTAGAGCAGGAGGACGGCGACGTGCGCGAAATGAAAGCCACGATCAACCGCCTGTATCCCATACCCGGCGGCATTATCCGTACGCTCGACAAGCAGGCGCGCGCAAATTATAAGTGCGTGGGTATCGATGGCATCGACCGCTGTGTAGAAATTCTGGATTCGCTAAAAGACGGAAAGATCACGGACTATTTCCTCGAGATGAACGCCTGTCCGGGCAGCTGCCTCGGCGGGCCGGGACTTAAGGAATGCAGCCCGTCCTACCTTCTTTCCAAGGATAACACGCTCAACTATGTCAAAAACCGTACGGCAAAACAGGCGCCGGTCTCGGAAGATACGCGGCTCGATTTCTCTTGGCAGTACGAAAACCGTGTGCCCAAGCGTCACGAACCGACGGAAGCGGAGATACAGCAGGTCTTTTTGCGTATGGGCAAAACGAGCGACGACAAAATCCTCAATTGCGGCGGCTGCGGCTATTCAACATGCCGCGACAAGGCGGTCGCTGTGCTGCAGGGTAAAGCGGATATGCGGATGTGCCTGCCGTTCATGCGCGAAAAAGCGGAGAGCATTTCCAACGTTGTATTGGACAATACTCCCAACGCGATCGTGATCTTAGACGGTGATTTCAATTTGATGGAATACAATAGTTCGGCGGCAGAGCTTTTCCGCCTGAACGAAAAAAATTACGTTGGCAAACCGATCTCAATGATCATTGACTGCGACGACATCGACGAGGTCAGGGACACAGGGGAAAACATCTTCGACCGTAAGGTGTATTACAAAGACCTCGATATCACGGTGGAACAGACTACGATTTTCATTAAAGATAACTCGATGTATCTGCTTCTTATCAAAGATATTACAGAGGACGAACACCAGCAGCAGAAGATGAACGAAATGCGCGCAGAGACTGTAGAAGTCACGCAAAAGGTCATCGACAAGCAGATGCGTGTGGCACAGGAGATCGCAAGCCTGCTCGGTGAAACGACGGCGGAAACGAAGGTTGCGCTTACAAACTTAAAGAAATATATTCAGGAGTCCGAAGATGAGCGTATTTATTGAGACGAGTAACGACAGCCTTTTTAAGTATGGCGAAGAGCTGTGCGGCGATAAGGTAGAAATCGTACGCAAGGGCGACGTTGTCACCATCGTGCTTGCCGACGGCCTCGGGAGCGGGGTCAAGGCGAACATTCTCTCTACGCTCACGTCAAAGATCGCGGCGACCATGCTCGCGGACGGCGCAGACATCTATGAGACGGTGGAAACGATGGCGTCTACGCTCCCTGTGTGCAATGTGCGCGGGCTTGCTTATTGTACCTTCACGATCCTGCGTGTCAATAAGCAGGGGCAGGCGCACCTTGTCGAGTTCGATAACCCGCAGGTGATCCTCGTACGGAATGGAAAGGAAGTCGCGATCGAAAAGAAAGAGATCGAGATCGGCGACAAAAAGATACTTGAAAGCCACTTTGAGATGAAGGAAGGCGATATGTGCATTGCCTTTTCGGATGGAGCGGTACATGCCGGCGTGGGACAGCTGTTGAATTTCGGCTGGCAGCGCGACAATATTGTGGAATACGCGTGCCGCGCATACGGGAAGGAAATGCCTGCCCGTGCGATGACAAAGCTCCTTTTGTCGGCGTGCGATTCATTATACGACGAAAAACCGGGCGACGACACAACGTTCGTTACCACGAAAATACGCAAATCGCGCCCCGCGCATATCATGGTAGGACCGCCCGTCGATGGCACGCGCGACGAGGAGATCGTTGGCAGACTGCTTAACGTAGACGGCTTCAAGGTCGTATGCGGCGGTACCACGTCGCAGATCGTCAGCCGTGTTTCAGGCAGGGATTTAAAGGTCAAGATCGACTACAAAGACCCGGACGTTCCCCCTGTCGGCCTGATAGAAGGGATCGACCTTGTGACGGAGGGTGTGGTCACACTGGCAAAGACGATGGAGATCATGCAGAAATATATGTCGTCCGCAAGCGCGATGGACGATATCTTCAACCTGTATAAAAACGACGGTGCGTCGCGCCTGGCAAAGATTTTACTGGAAGATTGCACGCGCGTACATTTCATCGTAGGGCGTGCGTTAAATCCTGCCCATCAGAATCCTGATCTGCCCATAGACTTAAACCTGAAGCTGCGCCTCGTAAAAGACATCGCGCATACTATGCGCGCCATGGGAAAAGACGTAGAAATCGAGTACTGCTGAATGGTAATCAAAACGATCGCATTACAGATACATAAACCGACTGTGGAAAAAAAGAGGATCATGGATCGCGCGATCCGTCAATATAACGACGCATTGGAATACCTGCTGCGGCATACCAAGGACAATATCCCGAACATCGTAGACGAGATGCGCAGCGGCGGGAGTTTTCTCTCGCGCCGCATTACCGCACTGTTATCCAAAGAGTTGATGGACGCGCTGAACGAATTTGGCGTACAGCCGTTTAAGGATTCCTTAAAGCTTGATTATGCCATGACGATGATCGCATGGATCGCTCTCAAACGGTCGCAGAAAAACGCACGTTATCCGCGCCTGATCCGTGAGGGAAAAGCATTCGATCACGCGTTTGACGAATTACTGCTAAGCTATGGCGAGGGTGAACGCAGCAGACGCGACTTAAGCAGGCAGCTCAGTAAGCTATACGACGGCCTGCACATGAAAAAGCCGATCCTGTTTGGACGTTATGCACAAAATAGGGACTATTGCCTGTTGTATGATGAAAAAAAAGACAGGTTCTATGCCAAGCTTTACCTGATGAACGTCAAGGACGAAGGACGGCGGGGGGGACTGTCCCGCGGCAATACGCAGCTTCGTTATGTACTGCAGGACGGCGGATGTCTCGCAGAGGACAACAAACGCGAACGCTACCTGGTACTGCCGCTTTCCTTTGGAAAGCAACAGCAGAAGCTACTGAAGCAAGGCCTTAACGATCCATCGGTGTTTAAGACAGCACGGCTTAAGGAAAAGAACGGACAGTATTATTTGCTTGTGAACGTTGCCGTTCCCGCAGCAGAAGAACAGCCGGAAGAAACGTTCCTCGGTATCACGCGCAGCCTTGCGCACGGGGTGCGCTATGCGGTGGTAGACAAGGAAGGCGGGCTCGTGGCAGAACAAACGGCGGATATGCCCGGTATGCCTGCAAAGAACGATTTCCATATCGCCGCAAAACAGATCGTCCTAGCGGCGCAGAAGTATAAAAGCAAGATCGTCAGCTATCACCTCGGACAGATGGGTGACCAGCTTTCAAGGGACGGGTGCATTGCTTGCCTGACGGCAGGGCAGTTCAATAAGCTGATGGCGATGGTTGCCTATAAGGCAGAGCTGAAAGGCCTTGCGAAGCCTGTCACGGTCAGTCCGCGCGGACTTTTCTATACCTGCCCGCGCTGCGGGGTCAATACGCTCAAAAATCGTTTTTTGGATGATAAGTTTTTGTGTGTCAAATGCGGCTACGCAGGGGAGTTAGAGCGCATAGGCGCGGCAAACACGGCGCGTAGACTGCAAAAGTACGGCGACAGCCTGCTGCCCTTTGAGGCGAGGGTAGCGCGCGGACGTATTGTTTTTCGAAACGAGATACTCGACATCCGTTACGAAGCCGATTATAAGCGCGAAGCGATCGACGGCTTTTACGACTACGTCGGGCAATTGGCGGAAAAGTGGAGGACAAACGGCAATGTGCCCGTCCGCGCGGGTGCGAAAAAGATCAGCTATTATAAAAAGTTTATTGGCATCACGAATCCGAAAGAAGAGATTGCGATCGTGGATGTAAAATAAAACAATATACGGCGCATTTTGCTGCCGCGCCGTCACGCTGGGAAACTGTCTTCGGACGTTTTTTGGGTGGATATCCGCCGAGCGGAGCGTTAACGCGCACAAGTGCAGCTATCTGAGAAAAAGACGCAGAGCCATATGGCCTGCGTCTTTTGGTTTGCGAGTTGATACAAAAATGGAAAAAGATGTTAGGGAATGACAAAACAAGGTTATATAATAATATTATTACTCGGTATGGTATGTTTAAATGGCTGTGCAAAGGTTTTTTTTGAAAATAGAAACAGGGGAAAAGATCACTGACACCGAATAAACATATATGGGAGTTTATTTGCCTTTCTCCGGAATATTTTTCCATAACCGGGCATATAATATAAGTAGGGGTATGTGATGGGGAAGAAAAAGAAATGGAAATTAAGGAACGTCAATACGCTTCTGATGTTGACTGTTTTTATTATTTCTATTGGTGTGGGCGTGTTTGCGGGCATGACGATCGTCAATACCGATAACCTTGCACAATACACAAGTGAAATCTATCAGCAGCCATACGCGGTCAATGAAGCGGCGTGGAAAATGCGCCTGCATATCTTATATGCGCGCAATACCATGCTCAATATGCTTACGGACGACCGCTTTTTTGACAATCAAAAAGAAAATTTGGATCAATTATACGAACACCGGAAGCAACATCCAGCCATAGAGCGCGTGCTGGAGGAACAATACAAGGGCTATCCCAAAACCATCACCACGCTGATCAACGATTTTAATATGATGCGCTCGCTTCACGACTATTGCATCGAGCTGATCTATCAGGGAAAAACGAACGAAGCAAGGGCGATCCTGTACGGTGAAGCATATCCGATCTACCGCGAGGCGGACAAACTGATTGCGCAGGTCATAGAGGAGTCCCAGCAGGATATTGCCGATTATGTAGAAAGGACAAACCAGCTCAACGACCAAACAAATTTTATGGCGCTGGTATGGGGCAGCGCGCTTATCTTATTGACGATACTGCTGTCCACGCTGAGCGTACGCACCATCTCCAAACGCAATGAAGACATCTACCACAATGATATGCTCTTTAAGATCATATCGGAAAACGTGGACGACGTGTTCATGATATACGATTGTGTCGACAAAAAAGTCGAATTCCTAAGTGAAAATGCGGAGCGTATCCTCGGCCTGCAAGTAGATGATTTTAAACGCAACATGTGGATATCCCGTTCTTTTTTCAGTGATGAGGAATTTGATAAAATAAGAAAGGCGCAGGAACGCGTCAATAACAGAGAGATCGTCGAATACGATTTCATTATGCGGGATCCCAAGACGAAGACGGAAAAGGAGATGCACAGCAGGCTGTATCCTATCATTGAGGATGGCGTCATCGTAAAGCATGTGTTTGTGACAAGCGACCTGACAGCGGAAAAAGCGTCAAAGAGGATGCTCGAGTCAGCTCTCGACGTAGCACAAAGCGCCAACGAGGCAAAACGACAGTTTTTGTCGCGCATGAGCCACGAGATACGCACACCCTTAAATACGATCATCGGTCTTATTGAGGTCATGAAGAATGCCTGTGAGGCCGAAAAGAAACCGAACAACGACCTGAAAAAGATCAACATTGCGGCACAGCATTTACTAGAGCTGATCAACGACCTTCTGGATATGTCCAAGATCGAGAGCGGTAAAATGGAGTTTGAGGAGCGGGAGTTCAGCTTAAACGTCATGCTCTCAGAGATTGCCATGATCATGGAACCGAAGATGGAGGAGAAAAACCAGATATTCGACGTGATGCTGCGCGATGTGATAAATGACCGCTTCGTAGGTGCGGAGCTGCGTATCCGTCAGGTGCTTCTCAATTTCCTTTCAAACGCAGTAAAGTTTACACCCGAGGGCGGAAAGATCAAGGTAAAGATCCGCCAGCTGGCACAGCGCGGCGACGAGGCCTGCCTGAGCTTTTCGGTAAAGGACAATGGCATCGGCATGAGCGAAGAATTTATGGATAGGATATTCCTGCCCTTCGAGCAGGAGAACGCTGGAATCTCACATACGTATGGCGGGACAGGGCTTGGTATGGCGCTATCCAAAAGCTTTGTCGAAACGATGGGCGGAGAGATCGAGGTACAGAGCGCGGAAGGGAAAGGCAGTACATTCTCCTTCAATCTTTGGCTCAAATTTGCCGACGCGCCTCTCAGCGACCGGGAGACGCTGGAAACATTCAAGGGCCTGCGTGTTTTGCTTGTTGACGATGAAGAGGAAATGCGCGATCATCTCAGACTGATCTGCGAGCAGCTGGGTATTGCTTCAGAGATAGCGGAATCGGGTGCGGGAGCCGTGCACATGATCAAGAATGCGGCAGAACCGTTTGATATTGCCTTTGTTGACCTCTACATGCCTGACGTGGACGGGATTCGCACCACGCAATGGATCAAGAATGAGGCAAAAAACGATATCCGCGTTGTGCTGATGTCGGCTTACGACTATAAACGTGTAGAGCAGGAAGCACGCGACGCCGGCGTAGATGCTTTTCTGACAAAGCCTGTGCTCCGAGAGTCCATGTATCAGGTCGTGGGAGACCTTGAGGGTGGCAGCGAGGCGGCACAAGAGAATGAACCGTCTGCCGACTTTAGCGGCAAGCGTATGCTGTTGGTGGACGATAGCGAGCTGAACCGGGAGATCGGACAGGCTTTAAGCGAGCATGTCGGCTTTGAGGTAGAAACAGCGGAAGATGGCAAGCAGGCGGTCGATATGTTCATGGATGCCGAACCGGGGTACTATGACGTGATCATGATGGATGTACAAATGCCTGTGCTCAATGGGTACGAGGCGACTCAGGCTATCCGCATGAGCGGCAAGGCGGACGCAAAGGATATCGTGATCCTTGCGATGACAGCCAACAGTTTCAAAGAGGACGTCGCGGAATCCATCAAAAACGGTATGGACGCACACATCGCAAAGCCGATCGATGCAAAAGTGGTCTTTGCTATCTTAAAGGATTATTTGTTATAATGAAGGGGAAGCCGTAAGGCGAGGGAGAAAGGACATGACATTTGGGGAAGCCGTAGAAAAATATGATGGCAAGGAGATCGACTTCAAGAATTCGCTTGCGCGGATGTGCGGCAATGAACAGTTATATTGCAAATTTTTACGCAAGTTTATCGATGACAGCACGTACAGCGACTTCTGTGCGGCGTACGCGCAAAAGGATACGGAGCAGATGCTGCATTGCGCCCACACGCTAAAGGGGCTTAGCGGAAACCTGGGGCTTAATAAGGTGTACGAACACAGTGCGTACATCGTGCAAAAACTCAGGAAAGAAGAAATAGATATTGATCCGCAGCCGCTCAGTGAAGCGTACAACGAAGTAATAGAGATTATTAAACAGCTAGACTAGCAGGGAGAGGGGACATGGATAACAGAATATTGGTGGTCGACGATATCGATATCAACCGGGATATGTTGACGGAGCTGCTCAAAAACGAATATGATGTCCTCGTCGCGGACGGGGGACGGCAGGCCATTGAAATGCTGGACAAGCACAAGAAAGATATATCAATGGTGCTTCTCGACGTGATCATGCCTGAGGTAAGCGGATACGACGTGCTGCATTATATGGGTTTTCATGATATGCTGCGCGATATTCCTGTCATGCTGATCACAGCTGCGGGCTCTGACGAAATGGAAGAAAAGGGTCTGGCGCTTGGAGCGGTGGATTACATCCGCAAGCCTTTTGCACCGGATATCGTACGCCGTCGTGCGCGTACGCTCATCGACCTTTATAAATACCAGAATCATCTGGAAGAGGCAATAGATGAAAAAACAGAAGCGCTTTCAGATATCAATGAAATGATCGTGGCCGTGCTAACGTCCGTCATGGAAACAAAAACGATGGAGACAAAAGAGCATATCCAACGCATCAGGCTTTATACAAAAGAGATACTCAGGTATATTTATGAATATTATGATGACAATTATGACCTGACGCCGCAGAAGATCGAAATGATGGGCATGGCTTCCATCCTGCACGACGTAGGGGAACTGATGCTGCCCGAGGCGATCGTCAACAAGCGCGATAAGCTGTCGCATGAAGAAGAAGAGATTTTCATGACGCATACGACCAAAGGATGCCGTCTTATCGAGCCTTTGAAAAATCTGGAAAACGAATTTTATGCAAACTATTGCTATAACATCTGCCGCTATCACCACGAACGGTGGGATGGTTCCGGATATCCGGACAAGCTGTCCGGCGACAACATTCCGATCTGCGCACAGGCCGTTGCACTCGCGCATCAATACGACGAGCTGATGTGCAAATACGGCGGCTGCCACGATCAGGCAATTCATGCCCTGCAAACGCTTGATGCACAGCGGTTTTCACCGGTCATGACTGAGACGCTCAAACTGGTGGGTGATCATTGCCGGGACATCTATGAAAGCAATAAGGAAAAATCATAAAACGAATTTATCGGAAAGCCCGGTTTAAAGCGCACCGGGCTTGTTTTTTAATGCGTTTTTTAGTTCCGAATTAAAAAAATATTTTGCACTTCCCATTTGCAAAAAAATGGGATATGATAGAAACAATAGGCATAAAATTGGTATAACTACCGTGCTTTTGAGTTTGTGATAAATCAGGGGGAATCATTTTTTGCGGAATGTTTTATTAGACTTGCTCGACCAAATGCTCGAACTGGTATATGTTTCCGATGTAGAAACATACGAACTTTTGTATATCAACTCGGCGGGCAAGAAAAAATTTGGGATCGACAGCCTTCATGGAAAAAAATGCTATCAAGTGTTGCAGGGGCTGGATGCACCGTGCTCTTTTTGTACCAACGATAAATTATGTGAGGAAAGCGTTTATACGTGGGAATTCACCAATCAGATGGTTGGCAGGCATTATCTTTTGAAGGATAAACTTGTCGATTGGAACGGTCGGAAGGCGCGTATAGAGATTGCCACCGATATCACCGAAAACCAGCAGGAAAAGGTTGCGCTGAAAAATGCGCTGCAGGCCGAAATGGTGATACAGGAATGTGTACGCCGCCTGTACGAGACGGAAAACTTAAGCGAAGCGATAGACTTTGTGTTGGGCAAAATCGGCAGTTTTCTTATGGCAAGCAGGGCGTATGTATTCGAGATCCGCGGGGATAAGATGTACAATACGTATGAATGGTGTGCGCCGGGCATCACGCCGGAGATGGGAAAGCTACAGGAGCTGGATATTTCAGTCATCGACCGCTGGCGAGTTTATTTTGATGAGTGTGAATGCGTCGTGGTGGAAGATTTAGAAGATATAAAGGAGGTCAATCGAGAGGAATACGACATCCTTTCCATGCAAGGTATCACCAGCCTTGTGACCGCGCCGCTTGAGCAGGATGGAAAGCTAATCGGCTACTTTGGCGTAGACAATCCGCCCACTGAGAAAATACGCAACATCGTACCGCTGTTCCACACGCTGCGTTATTTTCTGATGTCTACCATCCGCAGGATCGAGGACGAACGCTTGCTAACAAGGCTGAGCTTTGAGGATATGCTTACGGGTTTTTATAACCGCAACCGTTACATGCAGGACCTGGTGGCGTTCAACAACGAAGAGAAAATAGGAATCGCTTATGTTGACGTCAATGGGCTCAAAAATTTGAACGACGAGTTCGGGCACTCCTATGGGGACAAAGTGCTTGTCGAATGTGCGCGTAACATCGAGCAGGTGTTTGGTACGGGCGATTTTTACCGGATCGGCGGGGATGAATTTATCGTTATTTGCCGTGGCGTTTCAAAGGAACACTTTTACGAAAACATCCGTGAGCTCAAGAATCAATTTGCGTCCAGCGAAAGTTGCCAGGCGGCGATCGGCTACCAATGGGCGGAAAAAGCAGGGGATGTACAGCGGCTGATCTATACTGCGGACGCGATGATGTACGAGGATAAAAAGCAGTTCTACCGCAAGACGCTGTCAAGCGACCGCTACCGCCACTATAACGACGACGTGCTGGGGCTCACAAAGCCAGCCGTACTGAAGGGCATGATCGACGAGGGACGCTTCAAGGTGTATTTGCAGCCCAAGGTCTCATTTGCGGATCGTTCTCTTATTGGCGCAGAGGCGCTGGTACGCTATCAGGTGGACAAGGATGTAGTGCTCGCTCCCGGACAATTTCTGCCGGTGCTCGAGGATGCAAAGGTCATCGGGCAGCTTGATTTTTATGTGTTCGAATATACCTGCTCAAAAATCGCGGAATGGCTTAAAAAAGGCAAAAAGATCGTGCCCATCTCCGTCAATTTTTCGCGCTATACACTGGTGGGAAAAGACTTTTTGAATCGCCTTAAAAATATATGTGATAAGCATGGTATTGATAAAGAGTTGGTGGAGATCGAGATCACCGAAAGCGTAAAAGGCACGGAAGGCATCGACATGATCCGACTGATCGACAAGATCAAGGAGGAAGGCTTTGTCATTTCCATCGACGATTTCGGCGTGAATTACGCAAATCTTTCGCTGTTCACATCCATCGATTTCGACGTACTGAAGATCGACAAAAGCCTCGCGGAGAACATCCAGCACAACCGTAAGGCGCAGATGGTTATCGAATCGATTGCGGGCATATGCCGCAAAATGGATATCCGCATGGTGGTCGAGGGCGTAGAGACAGAGGATCAGTTCAACATACTGAATATGATCGGCTGCGAACAGGCACAGGGCTATCTGTTCAGCCGTCCGATGCCCATGGAAGAATACGAGGCAAAGTACATTTAACAATAATTACAGGAAATAAAAAAGGCTGCCGCAGGCAGCCTTTTTTGATGTTTAAAAAATTATGCTTTCTTTTGATCAGGCGATTTTTTGAGGGCAAAAGCCATCAAAATAAGACCTAAGAACGCGCCAGCCGCCGCGATAAGGAACGCAGGCGTCATCAAATTAATGTCCTGCGCGGCAATGTCCTTGAAATAACCGGCAATGTAGGAAGAAATGATCGCACCCGCGCCAAAGCCAAGCAGCACAAGTCCATAGTTGGTCGCCATGTTTTTCGGCCCGAACAGGTCTGCGGTGAGCGCCGGGAAGGTACCCAATATGCCGCCATAGAAAAAGCCGATAATGCCGATGATCGCGTATACCCAATATCCTGCGGCAAACCCGACGCACAAAGAGGCGACGCCCGCTCCGGTAAGAATGATGAACATCGTCAGCCGTCTGCCTATCTTATCGGAGATCGTGCCCCAGAAAAGCCTGCCCATCGAATTGCATACAGAGATCACAAGTACGCCGATCGTCGCTGTCTCGGCCAGTCCCTTTGCAGTGGCGATGGGTTTTGCAAAGCCGATCATCATCAGTCCACCCATGCAGGCAAACATCATCGTAAAGGTGATCAGATAAAAGCGCCTATTCTTCAGTACCTGTTTGGGGCTAAGGTTCGTGACAGGCGCAGCTGCTACTTTCTTCTGACCTGCCAATGCGTAGTCCTTTGGCGGCATTTTTAAAAAGAGGCCACCTACCGTGCATACGACGAGGAAAATAATACTGAGCACCATGAAGGTTTTCAGCTCGCCCACCTCAACGCCACCAAAGCTCTTGATTAGGTTTTCAATGATAGGTGTAAAAATAACACCGCCGAACCCAAGCGCAGAAACAATCAGCCCGGAAACGAGACCTTTTTTGTCGGGGAACCACATTTGTGCGCAGGAGATCGTTGTCGAATAAGAAAAGCCCATACCGAGTCCGCCCATGATGCCGTACGTCAGCCACAATAGATAGGGGGTCTGCGGCGTCACAAAAGACGCAAGGAAAAATCCTGCACTCAGGATGATTCCGCCCGTGATGACGACAGCGCGTATGGAAAATTTTTCCGCGAGCTTACCGCCCGCGACACTGCCTAAGGTCAGTGTGGCAAGCAGGAGGGAGAAGGTCAGGCTTGCAAGAGCATTGTTCCCACCAAAGATCGTATTGGCGATCCCCGTCTGGAAGATACTCCACAAATATGCGATGCCCAGGCAAAGCTGTATCGCAATAGCGGCAATCAATGGAACGAGTCGGTTGGTTGTCTTCATAGATACCTCATTGTTCATTAAATTTTTTAGGCGAAACATATATTACTTTATCGAAAAATAAAAGGATATGCAAGCATTATCATGAAATTTAGCGATATGCGAAAGCAATTTAATGAATTGGCTTTTATATGACCTAAAAGGTATGATTTCGCTTGATTTACAAATTCGTTTTATCTGCCTTTTGTGGATCGCGCCATTCTTTCCTGCGGAATTTATAGATGAGCAGGGGCACGGCGGTCAGTACGATCATGCCGATCAGGATGAACAGCACATAGCTGGTGCTCGAGGCTGTGTCTGTGCGCAGCGAGGCAGGCGGGATAAAGCTGGTAAAAATGACAAAGGCCACGCCCACGAGACCAATGATGGAAAAGATCCACATACCGGGCATACCACCGGGGATTTTGAACGAATATGAATCACGCGGATGTCTGCGGCGGAAAATGATGCCGGACAAAAGGATAAGGATATATACGATGCAATACAGCACGACCGCCATTGTAAGGATGGTATTGAATACGCCATTCGTGCCGGGGATAAACACAAAAATCAGCGCAACGCCTGTGACGATCACAGCCTGCAGTATCATGATCGGTACGGGGATGTCATGCTTGTTAACCTTTTGCAGCGCACGTGGCAGGTTTCCTGCGTTTGCACACCGCAGCATACTGCGCGACGGCCCGGAAGTCCATGCAGATATTTCCGTTATACAGGAAAGCGCGATCATAACGGCGATCGCTGTTGTTACCCAGCCAACGCCCCAACCGTCAAACATCACAGAAAAAACCTGCGCAGGATCGGCAAGCGCAATGCCTGACTGCTTCACGATCGCGTCGGTCACAATTCCGGCGTACGTAAAGAGGATAGCGACGAGACTCGTTGCCAGGATGATCGCACGCGGATAATTTTTACGCGGGTTGTCGATGCGGTTGGCAAAGCTCGAAGCCTGCTCCATACCCGCAAACAAAAAGATAATGCCCGAAAGACGGGATAACGTATCAAAGTCAGAAGCATTGGGGACAATCTGTGAAAGCGGGGGAGGTGTAAGCGCGCCCGGGTCTTTTGTAACGGCAAAGACCGTCCCGCACACAAGAAGGATCACCAGCGGCACAAAAAGGCCGAAGATCGTGCCGTACGTGCTGATGGCGGTAATAGGAACGCCCTTTATAATCAGCAGCGTAATAAGCCAGAACACACCGATCACGACGATGCCGATAAATATGTTGTTGCTGATGAGCTCTTTTGCGCCGAACATGGTGGCAAGCATATCGGCAAAAGCCGCGCCCACGGTGACCATACCAAAGCACATCTGTATCCACACCAGCCAAGCGGCGACAAAACCCCAGCGCGGGGAAAGCGCTTTACTGATCCACACAGGCAGGCCGCCGTCAACGGGCATCGCGGTCGCGAGCTCCGCCGAAACAAAAGAAACGGGAACCACAAACATAACGATCGCAAATACCATAAAAGAAATGACTTCCCATCCTGCATAAGCAATGTTGGGTATGCGCCGTATGGAAGCAAAAAAAGCCATCGTCAGAAACATCAATTGCATAAAACCGATCTTTTTCATATTCCTGTTCCTTTTGTTGTGTATTTATATTACCGCGGTTTGACCCATTATTGATAAACCGAAACGTGAGTTTTATGCAAAAAAAGAATCGTGTTTTTTGCATAAAACCAAAAAAGCGGGGTATAAGTAGCATATAGCCAAATTATATGGGGGTATAAAATGGAATACAGTGGAAAAGGATATGCGGAGACCACGCATATCGTGATGTCTGAAAACATCAACCAGCTCGGAAATCTGCACGGCGGTACGCTTATGCAGTGGGTAGATATCATCGGCGCTGTCGCGGCGACGCGGCACTGCCGCAGCATTGTGACAACGGCAGTTCTTGACAGCATGGATTTTAAGCATCCGGTGCCTCTCGGTGGCATCGTCACCTTAAAGGCGTGCGTGACGTGGACGGGCAACACCTCCCTCGAAGTACGTGTCGATGTATATAGCGAACGGTGCAATACGGATAAAAAGACGCGCACCAATACGGCATACATGGTGTTTGTAGCGCTTGGCTACGACGGGAAACCGAAAGCGGTACCTCACTTTGTTCCAAAAACGGAAAACGAGCAAAAAGAATATGCCCGCGCACAGCAGCGCAGGGAAGAAAGATTGCGTAAAAAGGACGTAAACGACGGATAACACTGCGGAAGCAACTCCGTGGCAAAGTGTTCACTTGGGATTTTGTTCACAAATGAGGAACATAATTTCATACATGTTTTGTTTATTCCAAAACGTTCCGGTGGTATAGACTTTAAGCGTTTTTATCACTATCATGAAGTTATTCAGGGAACAATTTCATGAAAAACAGCATCGCAGTAGTAACAAATGTCAACCAACCGAACACTGCTTCGGTACGATAAACAATTCACTTTTTCAAGGAGGATGCTAATTATGGCTCGTATCAAAGATTTTGTAGACACCACAGATTTTACAAAGAAAGAATTAATGGAGATCATCGATCTGGGGATCGCGATCAAAAAGTGCATCAAGCTGGGGTACTATCCGCAGCTGATGAAGAATAAGGTACTGGGGATGATCTTTGAACAGTCCTCCACACGTACGCGCGTTTCGTTCGAGACGGCAATGGCGCAGATGGGCGGACACGCACAGTACTTAGCGCCCGGACAGATTCAGATGGGCAAGCACGAATCCGTGAGCGATACGGTGCGTGTACTGTCGCGTTTGGTAGACATCCTGATGGCGCGTGTAGAACGCCACCAGACGATCGTCGAAATGGCAAAGGGCGCTTCCATTCCGGTCATCAACGGCATGAGCGATTACAACCATCCGACGCAGGAAATGGGTGACGCCATCACCATGAAAGAGCACCTGCCGTCAGGTAAAAAGATGGAAGACTGCAAGGTCGTGTTCGTCGGTGACGCAACGCAGGTGTGCGCATCCCTCGCGATGCTCACCACAAAGCTCGGCATGAAATTCGTACAGTTCGGGCCAAAGGGTTTCCAGCTCAAAGAAAACTTCCAGAAAATTTGCGAAGAAAACTGTAAGGTCTCGGGCGGCTCGTTCCTGCTGACAGAGGACGAGGACGAAGCGATCAAGGACGCTGATTTCATTTATACGGACGTTTGGTACGGTCTCTACGAAGCAGAGCTTTCCGAAGAAGAACGTATGCGTATTTTCTATCCGAAATACCAGGTAGACGCAGCTATGATCAAAAAAGCGGCTCCTACCGTAAAATTCATGCATTGCCTGCCCGCGTCGCGCGGGGAGGAAGTGACGGACGAGGTCATCGACGCGCCGTACTCCATCGTGATTGACGAGGCGGAAAACCGCCTGAGTGCAATGCGCTCGCTTCTCGTATACTTCATGTATCCGGAAGCGCCGGTAGACATCGTAGGCAGGGACGCATCCAAAGCAGGTCTCGAAGCCTATATGAAAGAAATCAAACTGATCTGAAACATCCATTCTTGAAAAATACGGAAAGCGGCACGCGCCCAAAACGGGCGCGGCCTTCCCGTGTTATGTATTCATGTAAACGCCGGGAATTTTTGGGTATTATCCATTCATAGCTCCTTCTTCCCCCGGCAAAAACAAACGCGCAGAGTGCGCAACTAAAAGGAGGGATAGGTAGATGATGGCAACAAAGAAAAAATTCAAACTTTTTGACGCGGTGCTGGCGGCGGTATGTATCGTACTCGTCGTAGAAGCAGTAGCGCCAGCAGCGGCGATCGGCCCTTGGCAGTATATCTGGTGGGCGATCATGCTAGTGGCGTTCTTCCTGCCGTATGGCATGATCTCGGCAGAGCTCGGGACGACGTACGACGACGAAGGCGGT
Organism: Christensenella sp.; assembly: GCF_034927525.1. Taxonomy (NCBI): domain Bacteria; kingdom Bacillati; phylum Bacillota; class Clostridia; order Christensenellales; family Christensenellaceae; genus Christensenella; species Christensenella sp. Next base: position 7,222 of record NZ_JAYFPU010000266.1, on the reverse strand, counting down.
CTGTACGACTGGGTCAAGCGTGCATTCGGACGCAAAAACGGTTCGCGCGTCGCATGGTATTATTGGGTAAACTTCCCGCTGTGGATGGCTTCACTCGCAGTTCTGTTCACCGACATCCTGATGGTCGCGGCAGGCATTGAGGTCAACTGGGTGTTGGCACTCATCATACAGCTGGTGTTTATCTGGGTAGTTGTCCTAATCAGCAATTACCGCGTCAGCCAGAGCAAATGGCTCATCAACATTGGAACGATCGTCAAAGTTATATTGATCGTTGCGATGGGTGGCCTGGGGATATACGGCGCGGTCGTGAACGGTTTTGCAAACGCCGGTTCCTTAGCAGACATTTCGCCTTTGATGGGCATTTCGTTCATATCAATTATATTGTTTAACTTCATGGGCTTTGAGGTCGTGGCGACATTCGCAGGCGATATGCAAAACCCCAAAAAGGAGATTCCCAAGGCGATCGTTGTCGGCGGTATCCTGATTGCGGTGTTCTATCTGTTTGGCGCGTTCGGCGTAAGCGCGGCGATTCCGTATAATGAGCTTTCGGTAGACAGCGGTCTGATGGACGCGGCAGGCATCCTGCTTGCAGGTGCGCCGGGCATCATATTGACGATCATTGGTATCCTGTTCATGTTCTCGCTCATTGCTAACCTTGCTTCATGGTCGTTTGGCGTAAACTATGTTGCGATGTACGCGGCACGCGATCATGCAATGCCTAAGGCTTTTGAGAAAGAGAACAAACACGAGGTTCCTTCAAGCGCAAATATTATCAACGGTGTGGTAGCAACGGTCATTGTGATTATTGCGACGATCATTGGGCAGGTCAGTCCAGATGCGATTGATTCGTTCTGGACGCTGTTCGCCCTGAATGTCGTCACGTTGCTCGCTTCTTATCTGTTTATGTTCCCGGCGTTCCAAAAACTGCGGAAGAAAGATGTGGATAGGGAGCGCCCCTACAAAGTGCCGGGTAAAAAGGGTTTGATCGGCATCATGACATGGGTACCGTTTGCACTGCTCCTTCTGGCGATTGTATTCCTGCTGTTCCCCTACAATGCAGATACAGGGATGCTCGAGCCTGACGTGATCCTGATCATCGGTGTCGTAATCTCCATCGTACTGGGCGAAGTGATCGCTGCTGTTACGACGAAAAAGGCACCCAAAGAAATCGAAGAAAAACAATAGCAAAGAAAGGTTGTGTTCACAATGAAAAACTATACTTCTAAACCAAAGGCTGACGGGTTCCGGATGCCGGGCGAATTTGAGCATCACGACGCCTGCTGGATCATCTGGCCGCAACGGCCGGACAACTGGCGTATGGGCGGTAAGCCTGCGCAAAAGGTGTTCGTCGAGGTCGCGAAGGCAATCAATAAATTTGAGCCTGTCACAATGCTGGTGAACGAAGACCAGTACGAGAACGCGCGCGGCATGCTGCCAGAAGATATCCGCGTGATCGAAATGTCCAACAATGACTCATGGATCCGCGACTGCGGCGCAACGTTCGTTGTAAACGACGCAGGTGAAGTGCGCGGCGTAGACTGGTCGTTTAATGCGTGGGGCGGCCTTGTAGACGGGCTTTACTTCCCATGGGACAAGGACGATGAAGTAGCGGCCAAAATGTGCGACATCGAACGCAAAGGGCGTTACCGCTTAGATGATTTCGTATTAGAGGGCGGCAGCATCCATTCGGACGGCGACGGTACTGTCATGGTGACAGAGGAATGTCTGCTGTCAGAAGGCCGTAATCCCGACCTGACAAAAGAAGAAATTACGGAAGTCCTGTGTGACTATCTCGGGGCAGATAAAGTTATCTGGCTGAAAAACGGTATCTATCTCGACGAGACAAACGGTCATGTAGACAACATCTGCTGCTTCGTGAAGCCGGGCAAGGTATTGCTTGCGTGGACGGATGACGAAAGCGATCCGCAGTATGCGATCAGCAAAGAAAATCTGGATATCCTCGAGAACACGACGGACGCAAAGGGCAGAAAGCTCGAGATCGTCAAGATGTACGTTCCTTCGCCTATTACAATTACAAAGGCGGAAGAAGAGGGCGTAGACGCTGTAGACGGTACGCTCCCGCGTCTTGAGGGAGACCGCCTCGCGGCCTCTTATGTAAACTTCTATATCGCCAACGGTGGTATCGTAGTTCCGGGCTTTGACGACCCGAACGACGCGAAAGCAGTGGCTACACTTAAGGATTGCTTCCCGGGTCGCGAGATCGTACAGCTTCCCGCCCGCGAGATTCTTCTCGGCGGCGGCAATGTGCATTGTATCACGCAGCAACAACCCTCCGGTAAGAAATAACCCAGTTTACCCTCTTGCGCGGGGTGGCCTCCGCGCAACCTTATAACGAACTGCGCAGGAAAGGCGGGACGCAAGCGTCCCGCCCGTCCAGCGCAAAATCCATTGGGAGAAACAGCACATAAAAACAACAGAACGGATAAATTTGATCCGCGTGTTTGTTTCCTACCCTCAAAAAAGTATTTCAGACACAAAAATTGTTTATACAATATCCAACGGAAAGATCGTACACGAAGGATAAAGGAAGGAAAAAGCAATGTGCAGAATGGTGATCGCGCTCGGGGGCAATGCGCTTGGTAATACGCCCGAAGAGCAAATGGAAAAAGTGAAGTTTGCGGCGAAGTCGATTGTCCCGCTGATCCTCGCGGGCAACGATATCATCGTATGTCACGGAAACGGGCCGCAGGTCGGGATGATCAACCTGGCGTTTGAAAAAGGGTTTGAAGGGGGCTATACGCCCATGATGCCGCTTGCGGAATGCACGGCAATGAGCCAGGGGTATATCGGTTATCATTTGCAGCAGTCGATCGTTGCGGAACTTGTAAAAAACGGCGATCACAATACGCCTGTCATTACGATGCTTACGCAGGTCATTGTCGATGAAAACGATCCGGCATTCAAAAATCCAACCAAGCCAATCGGTGCGTTCTACGACGAGCAGACAGCAAAAAAACTGATGGCCGAAACGGGCTGCAAATATGTAGAGGATGCAGGGCGTGGCTGGCGCAGGGTGGTTGCTTCACCCAAGCCGGTCAGCATTTACGAATGCATGACGCTCGATACGCTGATCAGCGCGCGCGAGGTCATTATCGCGGGCGGCGGTGGCGGTATTCCTGTCATCCATACGGAGGACGGCTACAAAGGCGTAGCAGCGGTCGTGGATAAGGATTTTGCGGCTGAAAAACTGGCGGAGCTGGTACATGCAGAATATTTGTTTATCTTAACAGCGGTCGACCGCGTGTGTGTTAACTTCAGTAAGCCGGATCAAAAAGAGATCGTACGCATGACGCCTGTGGAAGCAGAGGGATACATGCAGCAAGGACAATTCGCGCCGGGCAGCATGCTGCCCAAGGTGCAGGCTGCCTGCGAATTTGCAAACAGTAAGGCAGGGCGTAAGGCGATCATCGGATCACTGGAGAAAGCACCGCTTGCTATTGAGGGCAAAAGCGGTACGCTGATACAAGCAGATTAAAGATGTCTACCGACATCCCCAAAAAAACAGGACGTATCCCTCGGGATACGTCCTGTTTTTTATCAAGGTTCCTATGCGCCGCAGATACGCACATAGCTATCTTCAATCTCAGGGGGGATATCCACATGCTCCATGAATCCTGCGCCCCTCGGGCCATATCCGCTTTCGTCGTCACGCAGGCGCGGGATCTCCCGCAGCAAAAATTCGTGGAAGCGTTTCTCAGACCACAGTCCGTTTTTACTGCCGCAATCCATGCCCGCATAGGGGATGAAGGGCGCATAGCTTACAAGCGGTACAGCGGGTGCTAAATATTTGAGCATCGTATAGTGGCTGCGCAGCTGCATGAAAGGGTCTTGCATAAGCATTGCGCTTTTCACAGAAATACCGCCCTGCTCTAAAAGCGCAAGTGAAAAACGCGCGTTTTCACCTGAATTGGTAGATTTCCCTTCGCATAATACGATTGACGCATCCATGCCGTATTGCCCAGTTGCGATCTGTGTCATGATCTCCGCTTCACTCAGGCCGGCGTAGTCCCCACCGAACAGCTTTTGCGCCGTGTTTGCAAGGTTTTGCGTGGAATGGCCGATCCCGCCGCTGAACACAACATTTCGGCATAGTCCCGCCGCCGTGGCCTGTGCTGCGCGTTCGACAACAGGGATCACCTCGCACCCAAACACAAACAACACGTCCACGCGGGGAGAGCCCGTTTTTTCTTGAAGGGCGGCGGGTGTGAGTTCCGGAATATCGCGCAGCGCCAAAAAGCGGGACAGGGTATTGATATCATTTGTCAGGGCAGGATCATACATGGAAAGTTCCTCCGTTGTTTTTTCCTATTATACCATGCGTATATAAAGGTTTGAAGGGCGGCGTATGTTATGATATACTCGGTTAGGAATCTAACGAAGAGGGTATTGGAATGCTTGCATCATTTGCAGACGTGAGCGTCGCATACGGCGACGTGGAAATATTGAAGAATATAGCGGCGAACTTAAACGCCGGAGATAAGATTGGCCTGATCGGCGCAAACGGCGCGGGAAAGACCACGCTTCTCAATACGCTTGTAAAGCGTATTTTGCCGGAAGAAGGCAGCGTGATCCATAAATCAGGACTGTCGATTGGCTATCTGGAGCAAAACAGCGGGCTTGACGGCGGCAATACGATCATTGCCGAAATGCGCGAGGTGTTCCATGAGGCGCTTGCCGCCAAGGAGGACATGCGCAGGCTAGAAGGTGAAATGCACGTCCATCCGGACGACAAAGCGATCCAGCATGACTATGCACGTGCACAAGCGCTTTTTGAGGCAAAAGACGGCTACCAGATCGAGGTCAATATCAAGAAGATATTAAATGGTATGGGCTTTTCGGACAAGGCCTATGAAACAACGATCGCGACGCTTTCGGGCGGGGAGAAAACGCGCCTTGCCATTGCCAAGCTGTTGCTGATGGACCCTGACCTGCTGATCTTAGACGAACCGACCAACCATCTTGATTTTAAGACGCTGATGTGGCTGGAGGAATATTTGCGCGGCTATAAGGGCGCGGTACTCATCGTATCGCATGACCGGTATTTTCTGGATAAACTTGCGCAAAAGATATGGGAGCTAGAGGACGGGGAACTGACCGAATATACGGGCAACTATACGCAGTATAAGCAATTAAAGGCCGAATATGTCTCTTTTCAGCTAAAGGAATACGAAAAACAGTCGCGACAGATCGCGCACATGGAAGACTATGTCGCGCGGAATTTAGCGCGCGCTTCCACTGCCAAAAGCGCGCAAAGCCGTGTCAAAAAGCTGAGCAGCTTAGAGCGCATCTCCAAGCCGCGCACACAGGTAAGCGCACCCCATTTTTCCTTTGGGTTTTCGGTGCGGCCGGTAAACGACGTATTGACGGTAAACGATTTGACGCTCGCCGTGGGCGAGGAGCAGAAGGTATTGGCGCGCGACATCAGTATGGAACTGAAGCGCGGACAAAAAGCGGCGGTCATCGGCGACAACGGAACGGGGAAATCCACGCTGATCAAGCTGCTCATGCAGCACGCAAACAAGCCGGCTGACGTGCACATTGCTTTCGGCAAGAACACAGTCGTAGGTTATTATGATCAGGAAAATAAGAACATGACGCCTACAAAGACGGTGTTGAGCGAGATATGGGACGCTTTTCCGTCGCTGCTTGAATACGGTGCTCGCTCCATGCTTGGGCGCGTATTGCTGACGGGAGAGAACGTTTTCAAACGCGTAGGGGATCTGTCGGGAGGCGAACGCGCCAAAGTGGGTCTTGCGCTTCTTATGTGCGGAGACTATAATGTCCTCTTGCTTGACGAGCCGACCAATCATCTTGACCTGCCCGCCCGCGAGGCGCTGGAGCAGGCATTGAAGGAATACGAAGGGACATTGTTGTTTGTGTCGCATGACAGGTATTTTATCAATGCGCTGGCGGGGAAGGTTTACGAGATCGCTGACTGCAGGGTAAACGCGTTTGAAGGGACGTTTGACGAATACCAGAGCGCAAAAGAGGAGATGATGGCACGACAGGATACGCCGCAAGCACAAGCACAATCCAAACCGAAAGAGGATGCGGCAGTGAGCCCCAAGCAACGGCGGGCGCAGGAAGCAAAGCGGCGGCAGGAGCTGGGTACGCTGGAAAAAGGATTGAAGGAACTGGAGGCAGAGGAGCAGCGACTGCAAAAAGAGATCGACGACAACCCGGCGGATTATGAATTGCTCAATCAAAATTGTGCGCAGTTAGAAGAAATCAAAGCGCGCTATGAGACGCTGCTGGAGCAATGGATAGAGCTTGATGGAGAAAATGAGAATTAATGGTTGACAGCGTTGCAGCAATCGTGTATTATAATAATAGTTAGCGATGGCTAATGAACAAGGAAAGGGCTAAGCCCTCTTCTTTTTAGAGACGAGTTAGCTAGCGCTAACTTAATGAATGAGGAAGGATGTTCGATGGGGACACACAGGGATTTTGAAAAGATATTGGCGCGGCATTGCGCACCTACGCTCGCAGGGAAAAAACCGGCAAGCCTTGTCGCGTTCAGCAAAAACAAAATAGATGCTGAAAAATGGCTCTATTGGTACACGCAGGGCATGCAAAAGCGCGGCGTACATTTCTTTGAACTGTGTGACTGCGAAGACCGTAAGCTTGTACTAATCTACTCGGAACGGCTTCTGAAAAAGATATTGCGTAAGCCAAACGTACGCGCCTATCTGCTGGGCTGCGGCTATCAGCAAGCTTCCCTTCATGCGATGCTCAAGCGGCTTGCGCTGCGCGTACAGCAAAGCGGAGACTTTCCGCATGAGATCGGCCTGTTCTTAGGATATCCATTAAGCGATGTGCTTGGGTTTATCCGTCATGGCGGCAAAAATTATAAGCTGTCGGGCCCGTGGAAGGTGTATGCGGGCAAAAAGAAAGCGCAAAGGCTGTTTGAAAGCTATCGCGCGTGCACAGATGCGTTTGACGATCTGATCGAAAATGGTAAAACGATCATGTGCTACTAAATTTGTTACCTCCCCTAATTTTTTAGGATGTTCATAACAAACGCAAAAACCCCGGCCGCATACCTCCGGGGTTTTTGCATGGAATGAAATTTACTTTATTCTGTTGCGACTTGCGAAAGGATATATTATAATAGAATGTACTGTGAAAAGGAAAAAGGTGAAATCAGTTTGAAAATTTTCAACTCAATGACAGGGGAAAAGGAAGAGCTAAACCCACTCGT
>NZ_JAYFPU010000161.1:0-9721 GCF_034927525.1 Christensenella sp. | reverse complement strand
ATTTTTTTCATTTTGAGCAGTGCGTGATTTACACGTTTGGCGCGCTCTTTGTCTGTTTCGTCCGAAAGCTGCTCCATCACATCCGGCACGATCTGCCACGATACGCCAAACTGATCTTTTAACCACCCGCAGGGTTGTTCTTCCCCGTTTTGGGTTAGCTTATCCCAGAAAAAGTCGATTTCGCCTTGTGTCTTGCAAAAAACCATAAGAGAAACACCCTCGGTGAAGCCAAATTGGTGGGGCAGATCGCTGTCCATTGCGACAAAAGATTGTCCGGCCAGTTCAAATTCGGCATGTAAAACATTTCCTTCCTCGCCATTCCGGTCTTTTTCGTATCGAGCCAATTGACGGATGCCGGAGTCTGGAAACAGACTACAATAAAAATTCATTGCTTCTTCCGCACGGCCGTTTGCTTTGCCTGTAAACATCAGGCAGGGAGAAATATCGTGCTGGCCGGGCGATAAGATCAATTGCCACGAAACGCCATACCGGTCATTGAGCCAGCCGTATAATTCGCTGAACGGATACGCGCCAAGCTCCATCAATACATTACCGCCGGGGGCGAGCGTATTCCATAGCGAAGAAAGCTGCTCTTTTGTACTGCAGCGCACATAAAACGAAACGGACGGGGTAGGATGGAAAATCGGGCCGCCGTTTAAAGCACCAAATCTTTGATCGCCTAACTTAAAATCTACATATAATACCGTGCCATCCGGCAAGGAAAGCTCCTTCATATCGTCCGGAAAAAAACCATCGAAATAATGATTTATTGAACGTATTCGGCTGCCTTCAAATGCGGAGGTATAAAGTTCCACGGCTTGTTTCGCGTTTTGATCGAACCAAATATTGGGGGCAATTTTATCCATGGTTTCATACCTCTGTTTCGCCCAGCCTTCCGGCATAGGATATTTCTATATATATTGACTCGAAATAGAAAGCTAAACCATGTTTTGAGACGATTGACAGATCACATCAAATAAAATATGATATGATCTGATAGTAACAATTGAAAGAGAGAGTATATGAATCAGGAGAAAAAAAATAAGAATGTGACTCCGCGCTATCAGCAAATTGCAGTTGCCGTCGCCACAAGAATAGCAAGTGAGGAATATAAAGAGGGGGACAAGATATACGCGCGTTCTTCACTCGCAAGTCAGTATCGTGTTTCGCCCGAGACGGCAAGGCGCGCGATTTGTGTGCTTTCTGATCTGAATATTGTCACCACTGAAAAGGGCAGCGGAGTAACGATCAAGTCGTGTAAAAATGCCGCGGATTTTGTGAAGCAGTATCATAAACGCCGGATGATCGATACCATTAAAAAAGATTTGCAGGAGAGCATATCGCGGCAGAAAAGTGAAATGGAACAGATGAATACGTATCTTTCAGAGCTGATTTCCGCGACAGAGCATTTCCGGTCATTCAATCCATTTATGCCGTTCCAGGTTCAAATTACAAGAAGCTGCGTGCATATCGATAAGACGGTTTCAGATATCCAGTTCTGGCAGCATACCGGTGCGACAGTCATTGCGGTCAAACGCGAAGATTCCATCATGGTTTCACCCGGCCCGTATATTGTGCTGCAGGACGGAGATGTTTTATATTTCACCACACAGGACGATTCCCCTCAAAGAGTAAAAGATTTTCTGTATCTTCAAAAATCAGAATAAGGCAAGCGTGTTAAGGTCTGGAAATAGAGCTATATAGAGTCGGACTGTGTTCGCTTATTTGACAAAGTAACAACCTTTCGATATAATTAAGTTGTTACTTTGCTTATGAGGAGGGTGTTATGCTTCGCTTTGAAAGCATCACAAAAAGATTTAAAACCAATCAAGTGTTAAGTGACGTCAGCTTTACGGTTGACGCAGGAAACCTTGTCGTAATCATTGGGGAAAGCGGGTGCGGAAAAACCACTTTGCTCAAAATGGTCAACCGCTTAGTGAACCCTACAAGCGGTTCTATTTTTATTAACGGAAAAAATATCAGAAGCATCGACGAGGTGAAGCTGAGACGAAACATCGGATATGTCATACAGCAGACAGGGCTGTTTCCCCATATGACTGTACGCGGAAATATTGAAATCATCCCTAAGCTGGAAAAAATGGAGGCGGAGCAACGCCAAGAAAATACACTTCGTCTTATGGAGATGGTGGGGCTTAATAGCGAGGAGTATTTGGATCGTTATCCGACAGAATTGAGCGGAGGGCAGCAGCAAAGAGTGGGTGTTGCGCGTGCTTTTGCGACAGATCCGGATATCATATTGATGGATGAACCGTTTTCTGCGCTTGATCCGATCACGCGTTCGGATTTACAGGATGAGCTGGTTGCGCTTCAATCTGAGGTGAGAAAAACGATCGTTTTTGTGACGCACGATATGGATGAGGCAATCAAAATTGCGGATATGATATGTATCATGAAAGAGGGTAGGATACTGCAATATGATACGCCGGAGAACATACTGAAAAACCCGGTGGACGACTATGTTTCTGATTTTGTCGGTAAAAACCGGATATGGTCTTCGCCCGAATATATCAAAGTTTCCGATATTATGATCGAGCATCCGGTCACCGCGTCCAAAGATTTGCCCCTTTTGAAGTGCTTCGATAAAATGCGGCGTAGTAAGGTGGACAGCCTGATGGTCGTTGCACCGCGCAGCAGGAAGCTTTTGGGTATTATCAAAGCAAACAGTCTGCGAAGCGTTGAGGATAAAGCGCAAACGGCTGAAAGCTATATGGAAACGGTTTTTCCGAAATTGTCGCCTGACGAGACGATTTTGGATGCGTTGAAAACTGTGATGGAGTATCGGACGCCTGCCGTGCCGGTGACAGACGAAAATGGTTTGCTTGTAGGACTGATTACGCGAAGCAGTCTTGTTACCACGCTCAGTCAGCAATATTTTGATTTTGACGAGGGGGAGATACAGTGAGCTTTTGGGAATATATTTCTGAGAACTATGAGCTGATACTGCGCCTTTTAGTAGAGCACATCAAGCTGACTGCCGTCTCGGTAGGTCTCGCTATTTTGATCGGCGTGCCGCTTGGCATATTGATCTCGCGCTTCAGCAAAGTGAGCAAGCCTATATTGGGCGTGGCGAATGTGATACAGGCGATTCCGAGCATGGCGCTTTTGGGTTTTATGATCCCTCTCCTTGGCATCGGCGTATTGCCTGCGACCGTCGCGGTGGTGCTCTATTCCTTGCTGCCTATTATCAAAAATACATATACCGGTATCGAAAGCATCAACCCGCAAATGATAGAGGCGGCAAAAGGCATAGGGCTCACATCGTCGCAGGTATTAACAAAGGTGCAAATACCGCTGTCGCTGCCTGTGATCATGGCGGGCATCCGTATTGCAGCTGTTACCGCAGTAGGTCTTATGACGATGGCGGCGTTCATCGGTGCGGGAGGGCTTGGATATCTTGTTTTTTCGGGAATACGCACGGTAAACAACAATCAGATTCTTGCGGGCGCGATTCCTGCTTGTTTGCTGGCGCTGCTGGTCGACTTTCTGTTGGGGCTCGTAGAAAAGTTGGTCACCCCTGTGAGCCTGCAAAAAGGAGACCATCCGAATAAAAAGAAGAACGGTTCGTTGCGAAAAGGGATATTGATCGTATCGGCGGCATTTATCGCTTTTGTGTTTATCTTTACTTCGTTTAACAATCCGGCAAATGCCGGACGGGTCATTGCGATTGGTTCTAAGGATTATACCGAGCAGGCGATCATAGGAAATATGGTAGCAGATATCATAGAAGGGAACACGGACATTACCGTAGAGCGGAATATGGATCTCGGGGGGACACAGGTCTGTTTTGCGGCGCTTGTCAAGGGGGATATCGATATGTATATAGAGTACAGCGGTACCGCGTATACCGACACGCTTAAATATGCGCCGACAAGCGATGTGCAGCTGGTCTATGATACGGTAAAAAAGGATTTTAAAGAAAAATATAACATAGATGTGCTCAAGCAAATGGGTTTTAATAACACGTATACGATGGCAGTCACGCAGGAAACGGCAGAAAAATATGGCTTGGAAACGATCAGCGATTTTGCGAAGGTTGCCCCGCAGTTGCGCTCGGGAACGGTGTTCGAATTTTCTAACAGGGAAGATGGACTGCCGGGCTTGCAAAAGGCATACGGATTTACGATGAAGGAATCCTTTGCGCTTGATGGAGCGCCGCGTTATACAGCGCTTATCCAAGGGGAAGTAGACGTGATCGATGCGTTCGCGACCGATGGACTGCTAAAAAAGTTTGGGCTGAAAACTCTGAAAGATGACAAACAGTTTTTTCCGCCTTATTACGCCATGCCTATCATTCGTGCAGATGCACTCGCGGAGTGCCCGGAGATCGTGCCGCTGCTTGAAACGCTTGGCGACCTGCTGACAGATGAGATCATGATGGCGCTCAATTACAAAGTGGATGAGCTTCAACAAACGCCGGAGGCAGTGGCAAAAGAATTTTTGCAGGAACAGGCATTGATTTCCTGAGACAAACATATATTCGGTTGGAGAGCGTCTTCCGTTGGCAGAATACGGTCTTAAGGACGCGAATATCAAAGATGAAGCCCCATTGCTTTCTCAGTAATATTTTCTTGCCCCTCGAACAGCTTGCCGAAGATGTTTGACTTTCGAAGGCGTTTTTTAAAAATAAAAGCATCCTTGACTTTTAGACGGTATCTATATTGTCAATACAATACATTATACGATGAAACCCGCTATCAATGCGGGTTTTGTTGTGTCTATATACGATTTTATTTATTATTTAAATCGCGCATAGTGTTTTGACTGATATTCAAGTAAGGATTTATACGAACAGAATAGAAATTGAAAGCACAGGAAAACTTCCCGGTCATATTACTCCACTAAACATATTGAAAGAACAATATTCTAGGAATGCTAGGCTGGTACGTTTGATTTCAAGATTTCCTTCTCCGACCAATAAAGATGCAGGTGAAGGACTTAATGCTGCTTTTGAGGCAATGATGAAAATGCAGCTTCAAAGACCCCAGATAGTTAAAAACGATACAAGTGTTTTGGTAATAATAAAACATGAACGGTTAGCAGATGCTGATACTATTGTATTGGAATATCTGAAAGTTCATAATACTATTAGCAATTCAATAGCCCGTAAACTTACAGGGATTTCGGATGCCAATAAAATGAAAAGAGTATTTAATCGATTAAAAGAACGCGGACGACTAGAACGAGTGCCGGGAAAACGGAGCAGCGCTTCAGAATGGCAACCAATAATAGAGAAGAATACTAATGGGAATGGGGGCAAGGAAAGGTTTGAACAAGTCACCTTTTTGGAATAAATTCGTCTGATCAGTATGATCGAATGTTACGAAGAAGAGTACTTCAAAATTTCTGGAAATATCTGCGGCCTCCAGCGCATCGCCCATGATGAAACACTGCCTTCGACAATTTTTTTTTGTGCGCTTTGCTGATGGCATGTAAAAGATAATGGGAAAGTGTATAGTAAAAAAAGGTTGATGTTGTAGGGAGGCACGAATGCAATGAATATAAGGAATTTGAAAAAATTTGTATTTTAGTGACTTGCATATTTTTACTATGTTCGATTTTACCGGCTGCGGTTCTATGATGCGCGGCGTGATGGATATAATGGATTCCGCCAAAGAATCGCTTAACGGCAACATGCATTATGAAGATAAAATACTTGGATTCAGCATGGAGATTCCCTATGAATGGGAGATATTGGAGCCGAAGTATTTGGAGGAAGGCGGGATTGCTTGGTTTAATGCGGATGCTGAGGTATATGGAAGGGACGATCTGCAAATGGCGGTGCTCTATATTCCGGAGACATCTTATACACAGAGCACGGAAAACCTGCGTGATTTTATGAAACGTAACATTACGCCTGACGACAACATCACTGTCCAGATCGCTGTATATCATTCCGGATGAAGGCAATGCCTGCTATTTTGCATATTATTCATGGAGTGATGCAACATACGACGCATTCGTGGAAGAATGTGAGATCAATTTGCGGGGCTTTGAGATCACAGGGAGTACGATGGAAGGATATGTTTCCACAGGATATGATTCGGTTGTATCTTATGGATTGGATTGCGATTTTACGATGCTTACCACAAAGAAAATGCCGCCGGAAGCAATTGCTGAGAGATATGGAGAAACAGGTGAAATCAAAACGGAAAAACTTGGCGACATCCTTGTGACAAATTATGTATACGATACGTTTACTGTAAATTTTATCGAACGTGATGGAAAGCTTGAGGCGGCAGGATTGCTCATCACCTCACCTGAGGCGCCGATCGCCGTTGGTGGTTTTCAAGCGGGCAGCAGCCTCGATCATGCCGATAATTCCCTTCGGGCGAACGGATACAAAGAAAAGGAAGCGTTATCTACCGATATGGAAAAATATTATTCTGGCAAGTCGCTTGAGGGCGATACCTGCCTTGTTATTTTACATTTGAAAAATAATATCGTAAACAAGGCGCAAGGTTGGTATGGGGAATTGGCGGATGAGATCATAGAGCTTCCGTCAAAGCAATGATAACAATATTATGGCATTAAAAAAACAGGAGTTTAAGTAATATTATGCCGCTTAAACTCCTGTCTTTCCTATCTGTCAAAATTTCTGGAAATATCCGCGGCTTCCGCAATGGCATTCAATGTACGCCGCGCTTTTAGCGCATCGCCCATAATAAACCACGGGATACCAAGCCTGTGGCATGTCTCCTCCAGATCACTGCTGTCGCGCGATACCGCGCCCACGGCGACGACCACATAATCGCAAGGCAATTCTTTTGATTGTCCGTCAATTTTAATGGAAACAGAATTACCGTTTATGCCAACAACCTCTGCATTGGTCACAATCTCTATGCCTTCACCATAAAGGTTGCCCATAACGGCAGCCTTGCGCGTGTCGCCCAGATCGCCGCCAGCCTCCTTGAGCATTTCGACAATGGTAACGCCGCACGCCTTTTCATGCAGGAATTCTGCGACCTCCAGCCCGACAAGCCCGCCGCCGATCACGACCACCTTGCCCTGCGGCAGTACGCGCCCGTCAAGCACGTCGTGGCTGTCCGCCACGTTTGGCAGCTCCGCCCCGGGGACTTTCAGTATCATGGGTTTTGCGCCGATCGCGCAAAAAACGGCGTCCGGCTTGATTTCTTCTATCAATGCGGGTGTGACGGGGGTGTTCATACGTACCTCCACACCTTCTTTTTCGGCTTGCCTGCCCAAGTGGATAACGGCTTCCTTCATCTCTACCTTGCGCGGCGCTTCGCCCGCCAGCAGGAATTGTCCGCCCAGACGCGAGGAAGATTCGCACAGGATGGGACGATGTCCGCGGCGCTTTAGGATCAGCGCGGATTCCAGCCCTGCCGGGCCGCCGCCCGCAATGAGAATGGTTTTGGGAACCGCAGCCGGTTTTAACTCATATTCTGTCTCCCGGCCTACCGCCGGGTTCATCATACATGAAATATACGGACGCGTTTTATCGGCAAAACCATCATAGCAGCCCTGGTTGCAGCCAATACAGCGCGTGATATCGTCTATATTGCCGCCTTGCGCCTTGATGCAAAAATCAGGATCGGCCAACTGGGCGCGCCCCATGCCAATAAGATCGACCTTATCGGCCTGCAGGATGTCTTCTGCAAATTGCGGGTCGTTGATGCGCCCAACGCCCATTGTGATACAGCCAGTCTCCCTGCGGATACGGGCCGCGTTTTCTATGTTGAAACCGCGCGGCAAGTCAACAGGAGGGACCTCGAACTGGATACCTGCGGAAACAATGTTTCCGCGGCTGACGTCAAGAACATCCACGCCGGACGCCTTTGCCTGTTTACAAAACGCGATGGTGTCTTCGATCGTCAGCCCACCCTCCAAGAAATCGTCATGCGCGCCCACACGCATAAAGAGGGGCATACCGTTAGGCAGGTTCTCGCGTACTTTTTTGACAACAGCCAATGGAAAACGGAAGCGGTTTTCTTCGCTGCCGCCATATTCGTCTGTACGGTGGTTGAAGTAGGGCGACAAGAAGCTGTGTATCATGTAGTTATGCGCGCCGTGTATTTCCACGCTGTCGAAGCCTGCTTCCACCGCGCGTCGTGCTGCCTGCCCGTAACACTCGATCACTGCTTCGATATCTTCCTTGCTTGCCGCCGGCAGGGTGATTTCTGCCGAAACAGGCATTTCGGAGGGCAGTAAAATCTGGCATTGCTCGTCGAAGCTGGCGGCAAGGCCGCCCTGCCATAGCTGGAGAGAGGCTTTGCCGCCAGCCGCGTGGATCGCATCTGTCAGCTGCTTTAAGCCAGGAATGAACTGATCGTCATAAATGGCGACAAATTTACGCGGGGCGGAAGGAGCATGGACGCTCGCTACCTCCACAATGTTGAGGGCGCATCCGCCTTTTGCGCGGGCGACGTGATAATCGATCAGCTGCTTACTGACCGTGCGGTCTTCGTTTGCAAACTTTGTACCCATAGCAGGCATAACGATACGGTTTTTGAGCGTAAGATCGCATAATTTGATAGGAGAAAACAATCTCTGGAACAACATGTGACCACCATCCTTTACAAATATTAAAGTGAGTTTTTACTGAAATATAATAATACTGTTTATATAAGCCTGCTACGGGTGAAAAAAACCAAAAATATAAAGAAAGATTAAAATCCTGCTATTCTGATGCTATGGGTATTGATTATATCAAGTAAACTGGTATGATGGGCGTTGGACTATATACCAAATATGAATAATTTTCGCTTTGTAAAGCAATAATTATTGTTATAATCGCTTGTTTTTGGTTAGTAATAGTAATCAAGAAAAATATAATGTCTTCTTTTTAAGAGCGACAATGGCAGGAAGGGAAAAATATGAAAAAGAGGTTAATGTGTATATTACTCTCGGTCGTACTTGTTATGGGCGTTTTCAGTATTGCATATGCAGACGAAACGATACCGGACAATGCTGGTAACATAACGGAGCAGGGCGATAAGAAAGAGGAGAATGAGCCGACAGTCCAGCCCGGGGAACAGGCAAAAGAAACGGCTATCCCCAGTGTTGAGGCGACGTCGGAGCAAACAGAACAACCGGTCGTTCCGGCAGAGGAACCTGTAAAAGGGCCGGAGCAAATGACGGTACCGGCAGAACCGGTGCAGGATAACACGGCAAACGGCATTGCGGCTGAAGCGCTGGAACAGTTGGATGATTCCTTGATTGCACCTTTTGCGGCCGGTGACGAAACGACGCTGCGCAACGATATTGCGAGCGCTGCACCCGGCGGTGTGGTGGAGATTTCGAATAACATCACGATCACGGTTACGCCTTTGACGGTAAATAAGAATCTGACGTTCCGTTCTACAGGCGGTACGGTACAGCTGTTGGTTGCAGGGAACATCCGTCATATGGATGCGTCAATGGGCATTACCCTGACCTTTGAAGGGGTAGAGCTTGTGGGCAATGCGCCCGCAGATGGCGGCGGCATAAGCACGACGGGCACGGGCACAATCACCCTCAATGGAGCATCGATCAAAAACTGCCAGGCAACGCAGGGCGGCGGCATTGCTACGACCGGTGGCGCTGTTTTCAACAACTCTACATTGACGGGGAACATAGCGACGACAGGAGATGGCGGCGGCGCTTATGTACTCGGCGCTACGATAATATCGGGAAGCACGATCAGCCAGAATACTGCGACGGCGGGCGACGGCGGTGGCATCTATTCTGCAGGGACATTTAC
>NZ_JAYFPU010000235.1:0-3991 GCF_034927525.1 Christensenella sp. | reverse complement strand
AAATAGAAATTGGTTTTGGGGGATATTCTTTATTCTGGCGACGGTGGTACTTATCGCAAGCCAGCTTGTGCCGTTCGGCAATATGGGATTTTGGCCGCTGCTGGGCGCGATCCTGCTCATCGCTGTGATCGTACAGTGCATCATGCACCGGGGCGCATGGGGAATATTTGTCCCGCTCGCGCTGCTCTATATGATCTTTCAGGGGCCGCTCGCGCTGCCCTATCTCGAGCCGTGGATATTGATCGTCGCGGGCATACTTCTGACGATCGGGTTTGGGATATTGTTCTACAAGCGACCAAGGTATGACGACCATTTTTCCCACAGCCACTGCTCTCACGGTCATCACTCCCACGGGAGCCACCACCGCGAGGGAACGATCTCGGAAGACATGCAAAACGAAAACCGTCCGTCCATCAATGTAAGCTTCAGCGGGACAACGCGCTATTTGCAGGCGGACGCGCTCGAATACGCACATCTGTCCTGCTCGTTCGGTTCGCTGGAGGTGTATTTTGACAAGGTGACCGTAAGCCCGAACGGGGCGGAGATATACGTGGATTGCAAATTCGGCAGTATAGAGCTATATGTACCGCGCAACTGGAAGATATTAAACAGTACCCATACCGGCATGGGCGGTTTGAACTTTACGGGCACGCCGCACCACGACGAAGCCTCGCCAAATGTCACGCTCAGCGGCAATGTTTCGATGGCAGGGATCGAGATACACTATATCTGAAAATAAGACAATATGAAAAGCCGCGAAGGGAAAACAATCCCTTACACGGCTTTTTGCTGTTCGTAATATGCTACCAGTCTATTTTGGATTCGCGGACTTTGCGCGCGATATACGGCCCGATTTCGTCAAGCGGGATGTCAAGCGCCACAGAAAGCTCGCCGTGTAAATAATCTTCGGCAAGCATCAGATATTTCTCGTCTGTCAGAAGCGGTTTTTTTCCCTCCTGCTTGCGCAGGGAAATGCGCAGATGCAGGCTTTTTACGATGCGCACCCATTCATAACAATCAAAAGACTGCAAAGCGTCTTTACAGATTTGCTCGCGTGTGCTGTCATCGTCTAAGATGTCTGCCTCGATATTGGGGATTTTGTCGATCAGTTCAGTTGCCTCGCTCCGCGTTAAGATATCACGCATACGCACGTCACCCTCTACCGGGACAAAGATACTGTCACAGGGAGAGTGCAGGGGTTTTAAACTATAATATTGCTTTGCCTGCCCCGACTGCATAAAGTCGCGGGACTCCACACCCGCTATCCGGCATACGCCTGCGGATTCGTGCATCACATAATCATCTGTTTGGAACATGGTTTCTCACTCCTTTTTGATGGTAAAAAAAGGACGCACATCAAAAACGACAGGACTTACGTCTTTTGACTGCACGTCATTATCTATAGTATACCAGAAAAACAGAAGAAAAGGTAAGTTATTTTTATTTCAGACGCATTACAATCGTGTTATTCATTAAAAAACCAGGGTATATATTTACTAATCATTATACAATAGGGGGTGGGAACATGAAAGCAGCAATAGAAGCTATGTTTCCGGAATATGTAACTGATTTACGCGCGCTGGTGGCGGCAAACAGCAAAAACGCACCGGCAGAGGATGGCGCGCCGTTTGGCGCGGGCGTTGCGCAGGCATTGCGTACGATGGCAGACATTGCGCGGCGCATGGGGTTTGCGGTTACGGTAGATCCGGATGGGTACTATGCGTATGCCGAGATCGGTGAGGGCAAAGAAATGATGGGCGTACTCGGACACTTAGACGTTGTGCCCGCAGATGACGCGGAGAATTGGGCAACGCCGCCGTTTGAGCTGACGGAAAAGGACGGCATGCTCTATGGGCGCGGGGTGAGCGACGACAAAGGGCCTACATTAAGCGCACTCTATGCGCTGAAGATTCTCTTAGACAGTGGGGCAAAGCTCAATAAGCGCGTTCGCTTTATTTTTTGTACGGACGAGGAATCGTTGTGGCGCGGCGTAAAGGCCTATGTAAAAAAAGAGGAGCTTCCTACATTCGGCTTTACGCCGGATGCGGATTTCCCGCTGCTGTACGCAGAAAAAGGACTGGTGGAATATACGCTTAGCGCAGCGCAAAAGGACAGTATAACGCTTACGGGCGGCACAGCGCTGAACGCGGTCGCAAGCCGCGCGCAGACGGCTGACGATGCGCAAACGCAAAGCGCTCTGCAAAAGCTTGGATATGAATTCGCAAAGGAAGGCGGCAACCTTGTTGTCCGTGGGAAAGCGGCGCATGCAATGGCTGCCGACAAGGGCGTCAATGCGATCGTGCGGCTGTGCGAAGCACTTGTTTCTGCGGGTCGAAAAGAAGATATGCTCCGTTTCGTTGCAGAAAAATGCACGGACGCAAATGGGCGCAATATATTCGGCGACGTATCTGATGAATATTCAGGCAAGCTCACATTCAATGTCGGACTGGCGGATTTTAAGCCGGGCAAGCAGGAGCTAGGGGTAGATATCCGCTTTCCCGTGACATACGAAAAGGAAAAAGTAACGGATGCACTCACAAAGGCAGCACAGCCTTACGGCATTACCGTAGAAGAATTCGACTATTTGCGTCCACTGCATATTTCGACGGATACGCCGCTTGTAAAAGCGCTGATGCAGGCCTATCAGGAAGTGACGGGAGATACGAAGACACAGCCCATTGCAACAGGCGGCGCAACATTCGCGCGCAGTATGGATAACATCGTAGCCTTTGGCGCGCTTATGCCGGATGCACCCAAAACAGAGCATCAGGCCAACGAATGCGCAGTTATAAAGGATATCAAAAAATCGATGGAAGTCTATATTCGTGCCTTTGAGCTGCTGGCGACGGGGGGCTGAACATGGAACAGGTGAAGAAGAAATTCAAGATGCCCAGTGCCTATGTGATCATATTCATGGTGCTTATCATCGTGGTTGTTCTGACCTATTTCATCCCCGTTTCCGTACGCGACCCTCAGACGGGTGACGTGGTGTATAACGCGACGTTCAACGAAGAAGGACAGATCGTCGAAGACGCGGGGCCGCAGCCGCAGGGCTTGTGGGACATATTGATGGCGCCGGTGGAAGGGTTCCAGCGGGCGAGCGGCGTAGGCATCGCCCTGCTTGTTGTAGGCGGTTTTTTGAGCGTGATGACGGCGACGGGCGCGCTTGAGGCGGGCATCGGCAGGCTGCTCAAACGCTTGAAGGGCGGTATGCTCATTGCCATCATGAATCTGGCGTTTGCCCTGATGGGCACTGTGTTTGGCTTTTGGGAAGAAATTTTGCCGTTTTCACTGGTCGTGATCCCTATGTTTGTGCTCGCCGGATACGATGTGATGACGGGCATGGGCGTGCTTTTTGTGGGCGCGACGGTAGGCAATATGGCTGCCGTGGTAAACCCGTTCGCCACGGGTGCGGCGGTGGGCGCGATCGGCGATCCTAACCTGACCATCGGTTCGGGCATTGTGCTGCGTATCATTCTGTTCGCCGTAATGTACATTTTATCTACCATCATGCTTATGCGCTATGGCGCGCGCGTGCGTAAAAATCCAGAAAGTTCTGCGGTCGCCCACATAGAAGGGATCAAAACGAGCGTAGACGGAGAAAAGAAGGAATTGCCGCCCATGACGCCCGTACGGCTTGCTTCGGCAATCATATTTATAGTCATGGTGGCAATATTGATGATCGGCTATATCCCGTGGGAGTCTCTTGGAGGAACCGCTGCAAGCAATACGGTCAACGCCATCGGCATCGGACTTTCACAAGTCCCCGTATTGGGGGACATCCTTGGCGCCGGTAACGCCACACCATTCGGCGACTGGGGATTTAATGAATTTTCGGTGCTGTTCTTTGCGGGTGCGCTCATTTTGATGGTCATCAACCACATGAAGGTGGACGATTTCATCAAGAACTTTCTTGACGGCGCAAAAGACCTGCTCGGCGTAGTACTCATTTTGGCGATTGCAAACGGCATCGCTATCGTGATGGGAAGCT
>NZ_JAYFPU010000044.1:0-5586 GCF_034927525.1 Christensenella sp. | reverse complement strand
AACCGCCCGGCCCCGGGTTTCCTGAACATGCACCGTCGCAATAAACGATCACTTCTTTCAACATATAAAGATTCCTTTATTATTTTGACAGCTCTCTGGACTTCTCAACACATGCGTCAACAGCCTGTTCAACGATTTTGTAAGTATTGTTGTCCTCAAATACCTTCATTGCTTCGATCGTCGTTCCGCCCGGCGAACATACATTTTTGATCAATTGTTCCGGCGTATCGTCCGTCTCCCTGATCATTGCACATGCACCCTCAAATGTCTGCACCGAAAGACGCAGCGCCAGATCGGGCTCAAGTCCGTTTTTCACACCGGCTTTTGCCAGCGCATCGATAAACATATAGACATAGGCAGGCCCACTGCCGGAAACGCCTGTAACGCTGTCCATCAGCGACCCGTCTACAAATTCAACAATACCGAGCGACTGAAAAATTCCTATAATATAGTCGGATTCCTCCGGTGTAAAATCATTGGGGGTCTGAATACAGATCGCGCCCTTCCCTCTTAGGAGCGGCGTATTGGGCATAATACGCATAATACGCGCATCCACCCGGAGGTAGGAACGCAGCTTCTTGTCGGTCACGCCTGCCGCAATCGACACAAAAGCTTTGCCCGCTGTTTTTATGCCTGAAAGCACATCAGGAATAATATTGGGCTTTACGCAAAGAAAAATAATATCCGCTGCCTGAACCAGCTCGTTTATACTTGCACATGCCGTGACATCTTCAAAGGCTTTTACCTTCGTTTCATCCTTGTCATATACGAAAATACCGCTCTCTCCTGCCTTTTGCATCCCTTTGATGATCGCAGACGCCATATTACCGCAGCCTATAAAGCCTGTCTTAAAATGCTTCAATTGTTTCTCTCCCTTTGTTATATTTCATATTCATTATAATGCATAAATAAAAAAATCACCAGCCGTAACCGATGATTTTCTTTGGCAGGGGTAGAAGGACTCGAACCCTCAAGGACGGTTTTGGAGACCGTAATGTTACCATTACATCATACCCCTATTGCAAAGCAACGTATTAAATTATAAACGAAAACAAAGCCTCCGTCAATGCTTTTTACCAATGATTCTTGATCTTGCTGATAACGTCGTTTTTGAAGGTATCAATCTTTTGTGCAATGAAAGTACAAGGGTCCATATCCGATGTCATCAGCTCTGTAATATCCATTCCATAGGCTGCTTCCTCTACCTGATCCACGCCATGCGAAGCAAGGAACGTAGCGTTTGCACGACGACGACCCATAACCGCCAAATCGTAGCGTTTGCCGCCGCTGATCTGTGAATCAAACACACCCACAACAGCGTTTGCAATGTTAGGATGCATGGATGTATCAAAAACCAGCTTATCGCTGTCATCAAGCCAGTCAAGACCGCGCCACACCTCCATTGCATATACTGTTTGAGGTCTAGCGCTTTCCGTGACCTGCTGTAAGGCATGGATCGTGCGCAGTGCCGTGCAAACATGCGTTTCGTGCCTGTCTGCCAGATTGTGCGTCAGCACGATCTGCGGCCTGCATGCCTCAATGATCATTTCCAGATCGTTGGTCAGGTCATATTGGTTGGGATCTTTTACTTGTACGCTCGTGTATCCAAGCTGAATTTGTGCAGCATAATCGCCGACGATCGCCGCGTTGTTCTGCTCCTTTGCCCGTAGTGCACACATTTGTTCGTTGGTATATTTTTCATAGAGTCCTGTGCGCGGCGAACCAGCGCCATTGGTAGCAATTACGCTGGTAAACCATTCATCATTTTTTCCATAACACTGTCCGATGCCGTGATATGCCATGATCTCTGTATCGTCCTGATGTGCCGCAATGCAAAGCACCGTTGTTCTTGCAAGCGCATCCTCATTGTCAGTATGATCCGGCACCATGATTTGTGTATGCTGATTGAATAACTCCATTTTGTTGCCCTTCTTTTCTATTAAAATGTGAAAACCGTTCCCGTCTCCAGCGACTGGCTGATCCCCGAAACGATCCGCAGCACATCACGCGACTGCCAGGCAGGGATCGGCGCTTCCATATGCTTCCTGATCGCCTGTACATATGCGCGGACTTCCTGCTCGTATGGATCGAACTGCTCTACGGGTATCTTAACTGCATTCTGATCCTCTGGGTAATAGATCAGATCGGCAGTCTGTTCTCCGTCTTTTATATTTACCCCCGCCACAAAGCGGTAATCAAGCGTTCCGTCATCCCCTGCAACACGCAGCTGGATGGTAAAAGGATGTCCGCCCTTCATATCCATCGACGCCTCACATACTGCTTTCAGTCCATTTTTCCATTTAAAGTTGGATGCGATGTGATTCCAGCAACCGGTCGAGCTTTTCCAGCCGACCGCGTATACACTTTCCGGCATTCCGAACAGGCTGTAAAGATAATCGATATCGTGGATATGCAGATCAAACAGGCCTCCCCCACTTTTCTGCGGATCAGTGTGCCATGTAGACCATCCCGGATGCTGCGCCAAACGCGCTTCGTAGATCATACGTAATTTTCCGACTTTGTTCTCGTCGAGTAGCTTTTTTATCTCAACAAATTCAGGCCACCAACGCACGACCTGCGCGACCATAAAGCACACGCCGTTTTCCTTACAGGCATTCGACATACGGTCAAAGGAATCGATGGAAAGGGTGACCGGCTTTTCGCACAGTACGTTGATTTTTGCCTGCGCCGCACGAATTACGTATTCTTCATGCAAAAAAGTCGGCAATGCGATGATCGCGAGATCAGGTTTTTCACCGTTCTTGATCAATTCATCAAAGGAAGGGTACCAGGCACACCCAGCCTGCACCGCCGCTTCTTCCCCACGTTCGCGGTTTTGTTCTACAATAGCGTCAAGCGTCACGTCTTCTATGTTACCGATCGCCTTTATGTGCGACGAACCGATAAAACCTGTGCCAACAACAACAATACGAAACATAATGATTAGACCTGCCTTTCTTTCAGAAAGCGCACCGCATGCGCAAGGTCTTTTGCCGGTGTATCCCCTACTTCCCGCTCTATCGTCAAAAACCCGTGGTAACCGATTTCGTCAAGCGCTCTCAGATATGCTTCAAAATCAACATCACCTTCCCCAAGAGGTGTTTCCAGAAAATAGTCTTTCAGGTTCAAATCGTCGATCCCGCCTTCGGCAAAAAAATCGTAGATCACCTGTGGATCAGCCTGCTTGAGCATCCGTCCGTCCTTGGCGTGGGTATGCACGATATAATCCTTCAGGGTGTGTACGCCCTGCACCGGATCACTGCCCGTCACCATAACGAGGTTTGCCGGATCGTAGTTGACACAAAATCCCCTTGTCCCAACATCGTTTAAGAATTTGCAAAGTATTTCAGGTGTTTCAGGCCCTGTTTCTACCGCATATGCAGCATCCAGACTTTGTGCAAATTCACCAAGCTCCCTGCATG
The DNA here is from genome assembly GCF_034927525.1 of Christensenella sp. Classification (NCBI taxonomy): domain Bacteria; kingdom Bacillati; phylum Bacillota; class Clostridia; order Christensenellales; family Christensenellaceae; genus Christensenella; species Christensenella sp. The sequence goes on along the minus strand of NZ_JAYFPU010000044.1, from coordinate 2,164 downwards.
CCAAAACAAGTGTTTCATATCGCCTGCACGTATCATCTGTCGGCACAACGCCGATATGCGTGGTTACAACATCACACGCAAGCATCTTCGCAAGCTCCATGATACGTTTGGATTCCTCAATTTTATGTGGATTTTCTTCCTCACGCGTAAAACCATGACCGCCAAGGTCGCCGCAGATTGCTGCGACGACCATGCCGTGTTCCTGAATCCTGTTAAAAATGTCTTTTCTTCTTGTCTCTGACAAATTTGCGGGCTTCATTTCGCCCTCGACCGCGTAGGCCTGTACTCCCTGCGCGCCCAGCCGGGCAGCTTCTTCAATTGCCTGATCGATGCCGATTTTAAAGGAATCGAGCATCACGCCTATTTTGAATCGTTCCATATGCGCACCCTTATTGCCTCTTAGCGTAGTTGCCCCAATACATCGATGGGCAGATTATTCATTACAGCGTGGTTGGGATTCATCATCAGCTCGCTGTCGACATTCAGACCAAATGCTGCGCCTTCCGTGACTGCTGCGTTCAGGTTGCGCGGTCTTACGGCATCTCCTGCATTGAGAACCTTAACGCCCGCTTTCTTCAGCGCTTCAAAAAGCTCTGTATTCGGGCGGGTATGGCAGCTTACTACCGTATCGATCGCGATCGTTGTACGTTCGAATTCTTTGTCCTCAATGACCACTTCGCCGTCGCGTATCTCATACAAGGTAGCGTTTTCGATCACATTTACCGGATACTTGAACGGTTTTGAGTCGAGTGCTTCCGCGTCTGTCTGCGCGAAGCGCTTTCTCAGAACATACATATGGATCACTTCGACGCTTGAACCAAATTCTTTGTTTTGTGTAACGATCGTCACCTGCTTGCCGATCGACGCGAGGAACGCAGCCGTATCCACCGCGGCATAATGATCGCCCCATACAAGAACTTTCTCACCCGTTTTTGTATTTTTACGATTGCCGGGGTTAAACTCACAGCTCACCTTCGGGCACGCGATCACATCTTCGAAGCGCAGAACATTTTCCGCCTTGCCAAATACCTGTGGAACATAGGAAGAAGCTCCTGTTGCATTGAGTACGATATCATACGATTTCAGCTCGTCTACAGTAGGCTGTGTGTTCAGCTTTACTGCGATCCCCAGCTCCTTGACCTGATCACGGATCCAGTCTGCATACCATTTCATTTTCTCTTTGCCGGGAACCAAACAGCAGCCAAGGATCGCGCCGCCAAGCTCGCCTGTTTTTTCAAACAGCGTCACCTTATGTCCGCGCACTGTCGCGATGCGTGCTGCTTCCATACCGGCGGGTCCCCCGCCGACGATTGCAATATTAGCAGGCGTTTCCGAGGCCGCCATGTCATCATAGTTTTCGTTTCCGCACGCAGGATTGATCGCACAGCCGATCTCTTTTTTCGCCATCATAGATTCTTGCCAGCAGCCTGTGAGACACGAGATGCAACGACGAATTTCCTTTGTTTTGCCATAGTAGGCTTTGACAGGCCAATATGGGTCAGCCAGAATCTGTCGCGACAATCCCACCATGTCTGTTTTATCCTCCGCAATCAATTGGTCGCAAAAATCGGGGTTGCGCAGCGAATGGCTGTTTATCACAGGGATATTGACAGCCTTTTTGATCGCTTCTGACGCATATGTCGTCCATCCTTCCGGATAATACATCGGGTCAAACCCCGCCCCCGGGCTTTCCTGCACACACTGGCTTAAATCGAGTGCCGCAACGCCTGCCTGCTCAAAGGTCTTGGCCACTAAAATGCTTTCGTCGAGCTCGCGCCCGCCCGGAACCCACTCGTCGACAGAATAGCGTACCAGCACGGGAAAATCTTTTCCGCATTTTTTGTGGATTTGGTCGATGATCGCCAGCGGAAAACGCATACGGTTTTCAAAGCTGCCGCCAAAGCGGTCGATACGACGATTCAGCAGCGGACTCATGAACTGCGAGATCAGGTAGCCGTGCGCCGCATGCAGCTCGACGGCATCAAAGCCTGCCTGTTTTACACGCCACGCCGCTTCTGAAAATTTGTCGACCATCTCGAGGACTTCTTCTGTTGCCATAGCGCGTACGGGTTTTCCCCTCTCTTCCGCGTTTTCGTATACGATCTCGTGTCCGGCCGACCAAGGCAGTTTAACGACCATATCATTTGTAGACATTGTGTTATAA
>NZ_JAYFPU010000112.1:0-3211 GCF_034927525.1 Christensenella sp. | reverse complement strand
GACCGACCGGACACAGCACAGAAAAACGTCCGCCCACACCGTCCGGTACAGTGTATGTTTTGAACCCGTACTGGTTGGATATTTTTTTCATGATCCCGTTTTCTTTGTCCGTGGTGATCACGATATTGTCTTTATAATTGTCGCCTAATTCTTCCTTGAGTTTTGCAAGAACGATCATAAACTGCGACATCGTCTCGACCGTGTTCCCGCTTTTGGTGATCACGTGAAAGCACGTCTTTTTGATATCGATCACATCAAGCAGCGCATTGATGCCATCCGGGTCTACGTTATCCACCACATAAAAGCGTGCACCGCCGCGTTTTTCCTGCGGAATTTCATTGTATTTCAAATGCTTTGTACCGGTAAACAGCGCCTTTGATCCAAGTGCGCTGCCGCCGATCCCCAATACGACAAAGTTCTCAAAGTTCGCATTGATGCGCTTCGCTTCCGCCTCCATATCTTTTACGATCTCTTTTTGGTTATATGGCAAAGCACGCCATGCCATGGAAGCTTTTTTATCGTTCATATTACGGTGCACCATCGCGAGCTTCCCGCTCATCTTTTTGATCTGATCATCCGTAAGTCCGTGTTCTCCCACATTTTTTGCCAGCATGTTGTTAAAGTCGATTTTCATTCTTTATTCCTCCATCACATTTTTCTAAATACAAACGGCTTCCGCCAGTTTTTGCTCCTCACATACGCGTCCGTAAAGCTCTGTCATTTCCCGCAGCTGCGTGACGGCTTTTCCTGAAAAAGCCCCTGGTTTCATACGCCATTTCCAGTATCCGAGCGCACGCCCAGGATAGTTCATACGCGCCGAAGCGCCCAAATTGAGAACATCCTGCATCGGTATGATGCAAATATCCGCAACACTCATCATCACAAGCCGCATAAGCTCTGCCGCCGCTTCGTTTTGGGTGCACTCACGTCCAACATAGGCAAACAATCGCCCTTTTTCCTCATCGCCAAGATGCGAAAACCACCCTTTGACCGTATCATTGTCGTGCGTTCCCGTATAGGCCACGCAATGGTGCGGATAATTATGCGGCAGATGTTCGCTGTTCTGCTCGCCGAACGCAAACTGCAATACCTTATTCCCTGGGAAGCCACATTTTCCTAAAAAGTCGCGCACCTCTTGTGTGATTAGGCCCAGATCTTCCGCAATGATCGACGGACAGGGTACCTCTCGTTTGATCGCCTCAAACAGGTCGTGCCCCGGCCCCTTCATCCACTGCCCGTCCTTCGGCTTTTTGTCCTTAGGAATGGCATAGAACGATTCGAATCCACGAAAATGGTCAATGCGGATGATATCAAAAAACACAAAGCACCGGCGCACACGCTCGATCCACCACGCAAATCCATGCTCCTTCATATAGTCCCAGTCATAAAGCGGGTTTTCCCACATCTGTCCCTGCTTGCTGAAGCAGTCGGGCGGCGTTCCCGCCACCATATCATTTTGCAAAAACAGCTCCGGATGCGCCCACATGGCGTCCGAATCATAAGAAACATAGATGGGGATATCACCGATCAGGCTGATCCCTTTCGCGTTCGCATATTCCTTCAGCGCGAGCCACTGCTTTTCAAACAGAAATTGTGCAAAGCGAACCGCTTCGATCTCTTCCTCGTGCTCCTGCGCCAGCCGCATCACCGCTGCCTGGTCGCGCCTCGCTACTTTTTCGTCCCAGTCAAAATACCCCTGCGAACGGAACTGTTTGCGGAATACGGCAAACAGCGAATAGTCAAACAACCAGTCGGCATTCGCGTACTTGTATCCGGTAAATTCATCTTTAAATGTTTCGACTCCGTTGCGGTAAGCCTTTTTTAAGATATCATCTTTGTAGGTAAGCTGCTCTTTGAAAAGGGCGACGCCCTGCTTGTCCGTTACAAGCGGCGCAACATCTTCTTTTTGCAGAAGCCCTTCTTCGATCAAAAGATCAAGGTCGATCAAATATGGATTGTTGGCAAAAGCAGAAAGCCCCTGATACGGACTGTCCGCATAGCCTGTCGGCGGTGTAGGCAGCATCTGCCAATACGACTGCTTCGCCTCATAAAGCGCGTCAACAAAGTCGTATGCCGCTTGTCCAAGCGTACCGATCCCGTACGGGGATGGTAAGGATGTGATATGTAATAGTACCCCGCTTCCCCTTTTCATAGGCCATTCTCCATCGCTTGATTGGTTATTATTATTATATAGTTATCCTCCTTAAAAGTATAGGACTTTTCATAAAGTTTACATACACACCCTTGCTTGACATCCGTAAAAAAACAAGACGTGAGCTTTTCGCTCACGTCTTGCATGATACCCTTCACAGTGTTCACACGATGTCTATTCCGTCCCTGCTGCGCTCCTTGACAACATACAACGCCGCGTCCGCTTTTTTGTATATTTCCGTAAAGCTTTGTCCTTTTCCTGCAAAGGCGGCGCCCACGCTTACCGTCATCACGCTACCTTCAAGCTTGACCTTTGTGTTAAGTTTTTCACGCACTTCTTCATATTTGTGCCGCACAGTCTCTTTGTCCTGCACGCCTTTTATAAACACACAGAATTCGTCGCCGCCCAGCCGTCCGACCACATCGTCCTCACGGAAAACCGACTTTAACACCGCCGCTGTCTGTATCAGCACCTGGTCGCCCGTATAGTGACCATAGCGGTCGTTGGTGCTCTTGAAGTGATCAATATCCAGCACCAGCAAGACTCCGCCCTTATCGTTTTCATCCTGCCTCAGATACTCGTCCACTTTCTCCCTGCACGCGGCAGCGTTATAAATATTCGTCAGACTGTCGTTTTGCGCCTGGGCGACCAGCCTGTCCATTTCCTCCCGCTCCTGCTGCACATCCAGTATCTTGCCGATCGCTAAAATCGGCTTTCCTTCCGGATCATACACCGCCTTTGCGGTAATACGAAGCCAATGCAGCAATCCGTCCGGCATCCTGACCTGCACATCTTCTACAATGCTGCCATCTTCCTTGAGCTTATCAAAGGATGCCTTGATGTCTTGGCCTTCTCCCAATTCCAGTTCCAGATGCGAAAAATAGTGACTGACCACTCTCTCAGAAGCAAACAAACGCGCGCTGCGCTCCGAAAACGCCATCTCGTCCTTTTCGAAACTATATTCAAATATATATTCATTGGATAAGTCGTATAATTGCCTGTATCTTTCGTTTTCCAGTGTAATCTTCCTGTTGAGCCTCATTCGGCGCCTGTAGAACA
>NZ_JAYFPU010000021.1:0-11396 GCF_034927525.1 Christensenella sp. | reverse complement strand
GGGAACAGACAAAGGTGCTCGTTTTTGGCGTGGATAGGAAGCTAGCGGACAGATATCAGGAGATGCTGCGCTCGGCAGGACTCACACCCGTCGCGATGGATATCCACGCGAACGCGGTGCGCAAGCTGGTCGCCGTGGCGGATGTCGTGCCGAATACGGCGGGTCAGCTTAATATCGTGACGGACATAGGCTGCGACCTCATCAACTTTCACTTTTTTGTAGAGGGAGCGCTGACGTTCACGCGCTGCACCGTCATCGGTATGGACGCATATGCAAAGGAAAATATTGGTGCGATGTACAAAAAAAGCGCACAGGAATTAAAAGAGGATATCAACTTTAATACTTATGTTTCAAGATTGGGTGACGAAGTACAGAAGATGCTGCAGTTCAGCGCGACAGGCGAATACAAGTCACTGCAGACGAAAATATATCTATCGGGCGGCGGTGCGCGCTTTGAAGGGCTGGGCGCGATGCTTGGTGAATACTTAAGCCGCGACGTACAGACGCTCAATACAAAGATACTACTGAACGCGCTGGGCGCGCAGATTCGTGTGTGAGGTGGATGGTTTGAAAGATCTTAACTTTTTTGCAGGCGTTAAAAAACAGGCAGCAAAGCACAAGCTGGGAGAGTTCATGCGTAATGGCATCATCGTTCTGGTAGTATGCGCGGGTGCGGTCGGTGGTTTTTATGTCTGGCAGCTGGTGCAAAAGGCATCTGTGATCGGAAGCATTGTCGCGCTTGAGGTACAGATCGAACTGGCCAAATCGGGCAGCGCGGATTACGGCGCGCTTTCCTCGAATGCACAAAAGCTGAATGCACTCAAGACATACAATTCTATCATCGAAACGTTCAGTGAAAATCTGGCGGCTTACCCGCACCTTGATAAGGCGCTGATGGACGATATCAACGCAAAAAAGCCACAGGATGTGAGTATCGTTAAAATAGACTATTCGAACGATATGCTAAAGATCGACTGCCGGGCGCAGGATACCTCCTCGCCGGCGGAATTCGTACGCAGCCTGCGTACGAGCGCGTTGATTGCCGATGTGACGTATAACGGCTACTATGCCGCAGACGGAACGGCGGTCGCGCCGGACGCTGCGGATGCACAGGTGCAGACAGGAACGGTCACGTTTACCGTGGGCTGTGAACTTGCGGGAGGTGACGCGAAATGAGACTTTCCAAGAGGGAAATGGTATTACTCATCATCCTGGGCATCGTGTTGATCGGCGTTCTAGGCATCAACTTCCTGATTGTACCCATGCAAAAGAGCTTGCAGGCAGACGCCTCGCTGCTGATGCAGAAGCAGGACGAACTTGTGAATGTGGAATCTGATACGAAAACATCGAGCGCACTTATGGCAGATATCGACGAGGCATACGCGCGGGCACAGGAGCTTCAGAAGCCTTATGAAAACAGTCTGCGGCAGGAAGAGATAGACCTGTGGCTCAACAATATGCTGGCTTATAACAATTTGGAAGTACAGAACATGGATATTTCGGACGTGGGTGTCAGTACGGCGGATTTTTCGGCCACACCTACGGACGAGCAGCAAGCGCTGCCCATACAGGACGCCGCGGACATTGTGAACGGTACGATGCAATCATCGGCGCAGCCTTCCGCACAGCCGTCGGACGAAGCGTCGGCAACGGCCTCGGCTGAGGCGGGCGCTTCGCCATCGCCTTCCGCAGCTGCAACGGAAAGTGCACCGGCGTTATACCAGTTAAGTGCAGTCATCAACTGTGTCGGCAGCTTTGACGACCTGATCGCGCTGTGCAACGGGCTGTATGAAAGCGGACGCGCGCTGCGCATAACGACCCTCACCACGCAGGAGGCGGGAGAGGACGGGCGTATGCCCGCTGTGATCACCATCGAATTTTACGGGATACCGGCTGTAGACGCGATAGGAGCCGGGACAGGAGAAGCATCGGCATGAGGAACAAAAAACGCGCCAGTACGCTTGTTATGGTGCTGTGCGTGTTTGGCTTTATCGTTATCGTCGGCGTGAGCGTGATGACGCTCGCGGGTGTTGCAAACCAGCAGGCTTCGCATACCTTAGGGCAGCAGCAGGCTGATTTTGCCGCACAATCGGTGCTCGATACGGTGAGCGCCAAGATCGTCGACCAAACGATCGACCCGTTTACGCTGGGCAAGGGGTCTTCTTACAAAGTGGAAGGCAGCGGCAGCGACGATGTGTTTGGGGAGTATGACATATCAATCGAGAAAGATAGCAAGGGCGGCATAGGCAATGTGTTCAGGGTCGCGGTGACAGCAGAGAAAAATGGTTTTATATCGAGTATGCATAAACTGCTGCAATATACGTCGGGCGAAGGAGAGGACGAGGTAGACTTAGCGAAGATATTTGACGTGGTAGCAGGCGCGACCAACTTGAATCCGGGTATGAGCATGGTTCCCTCGTCTGTGGGCAGCTCCACATCGGAGGGCAGCGTTTTCTTTGACAACGGTGACAATACAACGACCTTCACCGGAGGTTCGGGCGTGACCAAAAATGTGGACGCGATCGGCAAGCTCAACCTCGGCGTGGGAACGTTCGGTACACAGGGCGAGGATACGCACGTGCAGGCAAATGGAGATATCGAGATCAAGACAAGCGGTGCGGTCTATTCCGATGTGCGTTCCGAAGGAAATGTGACGGTAGACGGGTCGCAAAATATTCCCGGCGATATTTATGCCAACGGGGATGTCGTACTGAAAAACGGTGCGGTCGTCGCGGGCGACGTCCATGCGGGTGGTACGGTGACACTCCAAGGCTGGGGCGTAAAAGTCAAAGGGACGATCTACGCAAATGGTACAAGGAAGGACGACGGTACGTTTGAAAACGGCAATGTAAATATTACGGCGGGCGCAGCAGCGGAAGGCGATATTTATGCAAATGGCACTGTTTTGGTTGATGGCTATGATGCGGTGAGCAAGGGAACGATCTACGCAAACGGCGATGTGACAGTGCAAAACAGCGCAACCGTAAACGCAATCAAATCGAACGCAAATGTGGTTGTCAACAACAGCATATATAACGGTTCAGTAGGCTCGATCGAATGTATGGGGAATGTAGACGTTGCAGGGCTGGTGAAATCTACCATAAAAGCCGGCGGCAATGGAAATTTTTCAGGAACATTCAGTGGCAATATTTACGTGGAAGGTGAAGTCAAGGTCGGCAATATAACGGGGATGAAGGATGTGTATTCCAACACAAAGGTCAATTTTGACAGCAATACAAGGATCGCCAGCTCCGTTTATCCGAACATTTATGCGCCATCCATCATGGGAAAAGACGCAGATATTTCATATTGCCACCTGTTTGCATGGGGCAAACCGGGCATTGTAGAACTCGATAATTGCATTGCGTCCGCGGCAAGCAACAGCTTGTGCACGGTGATATATGCAAACTCGGATGTGAATATTAAAAATGCGGCAAGGTCGCCGTACTTTACAGTGGTAGAAATATATGCACGCCAGGACGTCAACCTGACCAATGCGACGCTCACTGATTCATGGGCAGGAACGAATTTGATCCGCGCGCTTGGTGAAGTAAAGATGGATGGGGGCAAGCTTGCAGGCAGCACCGTGGAGGTGGGCGGTAATATCAATATTACGAACAATGCCACGATCATGAACAACACACAACTTTTCGCAGACCGTACCATTAACTTTGAAAATTCGCTGATGCAACTTGGTTCTATCTTTGCGAACAGGGAAGTTACGTTAAACGGCAATACATCTATAATTGGCACAACCATTTCGAGCGCAGGAGCGCTTACGGTAAACTTGTCAGCGGGGGCGCAGCGCTCAATGGCGACGGTGAAGGTAAACGGAGCTGCAACATTCGATCACGCTAATTTTTCTTCGCTGACGATGGACGCGATCAGCGGGGCAAGCTTTACCAATTCGCAGGTTGGCGGCGGGACGATCCGTATCCCGCAGGGGCAGTCCATTACAAAAACAGATTCTAGCGTGCCCGAACCGACTTACGTCATACCACCTGATGTGATCGAGCCGGTAGCGCCGTTTACAAACACTACGTTCGGAGAGATACCCAAAGGGGAGGGCGTACAACAGACAGAAAAGCTCGATATCCCGTATGACGAAATGCCAATGGTGGACTTAAAGTTGCAGGAGAAATACGCAAACCCCACGGTATGGAATGTTCCGGCGGCTATCGACGAGCAGATGAAGCAAAACAACATAGACTTTGCGTTCAACAATAAAAAACCCATTGGGTACGAGATTGCCGGTAACGACTATATTTTTAAGAACAACTGTAACCTGACGATTGATTTTCAAAAAGCGCAGGGACAGCAGTACGGAAAAAACCTTGTGTTCGATGCGACGGAAGCAGACCTCTATGTCCGGCTCAAAATGCCGGAAGGCGGAGGATATACAATGGAGGTTACGTCGGGCGTGAATATCCTCACCAAAGGGGATCATAACGTTTACCTGTTCCTTGATGAAGGAACGAACGCAAGCAATTTTGTAAACTTTGCATTAAAGGGCAATACATTTATGGGACATTACGACTATGCGGCGGCAGGACCGCCTGCGGTGGATGCGCGCGTACCTAACCTGTATGTGATATCGAACGCAAAAGGAGTTGTGATGGATCTTTCGCTGTATAACAGTGCGCATGCGTTTTTTTATGCGCCATACGGTACGGTGAAAATGACGGGGAGTTCGATCTTTGCAAGCGGCGCAAAGCTTTATGGCAGTGCGATCGCCTCGCATATCGAGATGGGGGACAACCAGAAATATATTCAATATACATCAACGGGGACATCGGGCGGTGGAGGCAGCGCAGGCGTCAGCGGATGGACGGTCGTCGGAACATATCCCGGCACGGGTGAATAAGGACAATATGAAGAAAAGAAACACGAAAAAAGGGATAACACTGGTAGAAGTGATCATCAGCTTAGGGCTGTTGGGCATTGTTGCGATCGCCCTTTTGGGGGTGCTTGCGCCTACCGTCAATATGGAAAAAAATACGCGTAAGATGAATACTGCGACGTTTGACGTGGCGGGCGAGCTCGAGCGGGGGTTATACAGTCTGCGCAGCGGTTCGGATATTACGGACTTGAACTACCTGACCTACTGGCCGCACACGCTCGATTTTACGTTGAATGACACGGATTTTTCGATAGACGGGAAGCTTGTCAAATCACAAGACCCGAACGGTGATACCACGCTGCAGGCATTTGCGCCAAATGCGTCGGGAGGCTGATATGGCGGGTAAAAACAAAAAAAAGGCCTTCACCTTAATAGAGCTCATTGTTGTGATGGCGCTTGTAGGCGTGCTGGGGCTGGGCATTGCGGTCATATTCGTTTCCGCAAACGACTCGATCGTCACATTAGGGCAGCAGACGGACGTGACCACCAAAACAAATTTCGCGATGGATACGGTGCAAACGTATTTGAAATATGCCAAAGGCCTGACCATCCACGAGACCGCGAACGAAGCAAAGGAAGCGGGAAGGACGTACCTTTACAGCAAGGACGGCAGAATATACATACAAAAAGGCTCGAACGCATCAGAGGATATGTTCAACGAGGCGTTTTATGAGGGATATTATGCGGAGCTGATGGCAAGCGCCATCCAGCAGAATATTGTAAAGGTAACGGTCGCCATGACCAACAAAAACGATGTGTCCGTGGCCTACTCCCTGGAAACGGATGTGGTCGCGCTCAACACGGAAACAGTAGTCGGAGCCGCGTGGGGACTGATGGTCTCGTACGAGACGCAGAACCCTTAAAAGCCGAGTAGGGAAATGTACCACGCTATGACGGCGTCGCCCCAGAAAAGGGCGGCTATAAGGCCGGCAGAGAGCATGGGTACAAACGGAATCGCGTCCTTGCGCCCCTTCTTTTTGGAGGCGATAAGGATCACGCCCACAACAGCGCCGATAACAACGGCGGCAAGGAGCGAAAACAGCGATAGCTTCCAGCCCAGCACAAGACCCGCGGCAGCCATCAGCTTGACGTCGCCGAGGCCCATCGCATTGCCGCGTGACAATAAGACGATGAGCAAAAGAGGCCCTGCGGCGCACAGCGCACCCAGCAGACGTTCCCACCAGAGCAGCGTATCAGGGAGAAAGAAGCAGGCAATGCCGATCACAAGCAGCGCGATGCTCGCGCCGTCGGGTATCTCAAAGGTGCGGATGTCGATCATAGATGCGACGATGAGGACAGAAACAAACGCCCAAGCGACGAGTGTCATCCATGAAAGGCCGAAGATATAAAAGCTTAAGATATAAAGCCCAGCGCTAAGAAGTTCGACCAGCGGATATTGGGGACTGATCTTCTCCTTGCAATAGCGACACCTGCCCCGCAGGAACACATAGCTCAAAACGGGGACAAGGTCGATCGGTTTTAAGGAATTGCCGCAGCTTGGACAATAAGAGCCGCCTGTCGCGACGGACTGCTTTAGCGGCACGCGGCAGATGCACACGTTTAGAAAACTGCCGATCACCAGTCCAAAGACAAGGGCGAACGGCCAGAAATAAGTAAATATCGGCATGGTTTCAAAATACTCCTTTTCAAGTATTATATGGGAAAGAGCCGTGCATTTCAATAAGAAAGGACAGTCAAAATGGCGGAACAGAAGAATATCCAGATCGGACAGCTTCTATTAAATGAGAACCTGATCACGGCAGAGCAGCTGAACGCCGCGCTCGCGATCCAGAAGAAGACAGGCAAGCTACTCGGGGATATCCTGATCGAGGAAAAATTCATCACGGAGATCGCCTTTACAAAAGCACTGGCAAAGCGTTTAAAGACGACATTCGTAGACCTGTCGCAGGCGCGTATCGATCCGGCAGCGGTACACATGATCGCTGAAGATTTTGCGCGTAAAAACGACGTGATCCCCATTGACCGGAAAAACAATTCCCTGATTGTCGCCATGAGCAACCCAATGAATTTCCACGTCATCGAGGATGTGCGGCTGGAGGCGGGCATGGAGGTCGTCCCTGTTATCGCCACGCCAAGCAGTATCCGCGACGCGATCGGCAAGCATTATGTGGATAAGGTGACGCACGAAGCGGCGGAGGACGTAAACAAGGAATTCCGTGCGACCATGACGGTACAGGAGATATCGTCTATAGACGCGACCATTGACGAACGTGTAGACAGCGCGCCTGTCGTGCGTCTTGTCAATTCCATCATCGAGCAGGCGGCTAAGCTGAATGCCAGCGACATCCATATTGAGCCGGGCAGAAAAGAAACGCACGTGCGCATGCGTATCGACGGGAATCTGCAGGACATCCTCACGCTGAGCACGGAGGCGCACGCCTCCATCGTGACGCGTATCAAGATCATGGCTTCTATGGACATCGCCGAACGCAGGCTGCCGCTTGACGGACGGTGCGAGACGGATGTGAACGGCGAGCTGATCGATATGCGTATTTCTACGCTGCCAACAGTGTACGGGGAAAAAGCAGTCATCCGCCTGCTGACAAACAACTTTTTAAAAACACAAACAGGCACATATTCGCTTGGTTTAAGCCAGGAGAATACACGCCTGTTCGATAAACTCGTGCGAGTGCCGCACGGCATCATACTGGTCACAGGCCCCACCGGCAGCGGTAAAACAACGACACTGTATACAATGATAAGTGAAGTCATGTCGCCGCAGGTCAACGTTGTGACCATCGAAGACCCGGTCGAATTCAAGATCGACGGCGCAAACCAGATGCAGATCAACAACCGTGCAGGGCTGACGTTCGCAAGCAGCCTGCGCTCCATATTGCGGCAGGACCCTGACATCATCATGGTGGGCGAGATTCGTGACCCTGAGACGGCACAGATCGCCGTACGCGCGTCCATCACAGGGCATCTGGTGCTTTCCACGCTGCACACAAATGACGCGGCCTCCACGGTAGGCAGATTGATCGATATGGGCGCGGAGCCATACCTCGTCGCTTCTGCACTGTCCGGCGTGATCGCGCAGCGGCTGGTGCGCCGGATATGCCCGCATTGCAAGCAGGAACACCCGTCGACCCCGGCGGAAAACCTGATGCTCGGTTTAAGTGAAACGGTCATGCTTTACGAGGGCAAGGGCTGTCCACGGTGCAGCTTCACAGGGTATCTCGGGCGTAAGGCGATCCACGAGATATTGTTGGTGGACGAAGGTATGCAGGAATTGATCTCCGCCCGCGAAACATCATACAAGATCGCGGAATACGCGCAGAAACAGGGCATGGTGAGCCTGCAGCAGGATATGCTGCGCAACGTTTTGGAGGGCGAATCGACGGTACAGGAATACATCAAAGCGGTATATACGCTGTAAGGAAAGGAAAACGGTATGGCGACAATCAACGAACTGATCATGCAGGCGGCGGCGCGCCGCGCGTCGGATATCCATCTGACGGTGGGAAAAGCGCCTGTCATGCGCATCGACGGGGAACTGATAGAGTGTACGGAATACGAACGCTTGAACCAGCAGACAGCGGAGGCGCTGATCCGGCCCATCATCCCGACAGACAGGATGGGCACGCTCGATACGGCGGGCGATGTGGACTTTGCCTACGCGGTCGGTGATCTGCGCCTGCGTGTCAACGTATTTATGCAGCGCGGGTGCTACGCTGCGGCGCTGCGGCTGCTCGCGCAAAAAATACCCACAGTGGACGAGCTGCGGCTGCCGCCTGTGCTAAAGCAATTTGCGGCGCTGCGGCGCGGGCTTGTACTGGTCACCGGGCCGACGGGCAGCGGTAAATCCACCACGCTCGCGGCAATGATAGACCACATCAACGAGACGCGCAATTGCCACATCATCACAGTAGAAGACCCGATCGAGTATGTGCATACGCACAAAAGAAGCCTCATCAACCAGCGCGAGGTAAGTGAAGACACCATTGGCTTTTCGTCCGCGCTGCGCGCTTGCCTGCGTGAAGACCCGGATATCATACTGGTGGGCGAGATGCGCGACCTAGACACCATCTCCGCGGCGATTACGGCGGCGGAAACAGGGCATCTGGTGTTTTCCACGCTGCACACACAGGGCGCTGCCGATACCATCAACCGTATCATCGACGTTTTTCCGGCAGGGCAGCAGGCGCAGATACGCACGCAGCTTGCGGAAACGCTGGCGGCGGTTATCACGCAGCAATTGGTACCCGTCCCGCAAACATCGGGCGGAGGTCGCGTGGCGGCTCTTGAAATTATGGCGCGCACAGACGCAATCGCCAACCTTGTGCGCGAGGGCAAGATATTCCAGATCGACAACGCCATCCAGACAGGCCGCCAGAACGGTATGCAGACGATGGACATGGCGTTAGGCGAGCTGGCGCGAGGGCGTATGATATCACAGGAAGAGGCGATGGCGCGATGCGTTTCGCCACAAGAAATGCGGCGCTATCTCTGATATCCGCGTAGTTATTACTTGGCAAAACGGTGACCAGTGTGTATAATAATACCATACCAGTCATGTTTATATGCAATAATACAAAAAAGAGAGAAAAGAGGAGAGTTTTTATGTTTTACAGAGCAATGTTAAGAAAAGAAAATGCCAAGAAAAATGGCAAAAAAGCGTTCACGCTCATCGAGCTGATCGTTGTCATCGCGATCATCGGCGTACTGATCGCCATCCTTGTCCCGACCATGATGGGATTTGTGACGCAGGCGGAAGAACAAACGCGTAGCGCAAACGCGCGGTCGGTATACAGCGCGGCAACGGCGGCGTATGCGAATGCAGTAGCGAGTGGGGTTGCAGCCGAACTTCAAGCTGACGCTTTACTAGCAGAGGTTGGAGATTTGTTAGGCACACAGTTTACGAGCAATGGTGCAAGTTTTACTGTGGCGTGGCTTCCTGATGGGGCGACTGGCACGACGGCTGTCACCGGTATTAAAAGTGTAACCTTTACAAATGCTGGCGGTTCGGCTACATATCCCACTCCCACTACCCCGTAACAAAAAAGTTGCAACCAAAAAGCCGCCCGTAGGGGCGGCTTTTTTTGTACTATTTTATCAGATTATTTGAGCGGCTTCCAGCGCCCGTTGGGGTCGTGCAGCGTGGCCTTGATGTCCGTCCACTTAGAGGTAACGGAAAGCCCCGGCCCCTGGTACCAAACGCCTTCTTCGTGGTCGTATACAAGCCCCACATACCATTTGCCGTTTTGCGGGTATACGCTCGCATAAACGACGACATCCGTATAACCGGCCTGGTCGCGGTTAGAGTTGACGAATGGCTGTACATAGAGCGTCTCGCCGGGAGCAACATTGATATTGTATTTGTCGATCAGCGCCTGCGGGAACTGCGGCCATTCGCCGTATTGCGCGCGCAGCGCTTTCCTGAGGCTGTCGTTGTCGCTGCCATTGGCCATTGCCTTTTGTTCCTCTGGCGAAGCGGCGTCGTAGCGCTGTACAAAGGAAAGGTATGTCTCATAAACGGAACGCCCGACGACGGTGCCCGGGTCTTCCGGCACGCCGCCGCTCGAAAGCTCGTGTGCCGAGCAGATGATCACGTTGTTGCCGTCCTCGTCCTTAGAAGGGGAGTACGCGCCGCCATAAGGGCATGTAACGCCCTTGTCCAGCAAAAAAGAGGACAAAGTATAAGACGGGTCGCCCACTGTTTTTGTCGCGTATTGACCAATGGCGACGGTACGATAATCGTTGCACGCATTTGCCTGCGAGCTGGAGGCAAGCGAACCCAGCGTAGGCACAAGCAGCGCCGTCAATACTGCGATGATCGCTACAACAACGATCACTTCGATCAATGTAAATGCTTTTTTAGAAGAATATTCCATTCTTTTTCTCCTCAGGGGAAGGTACTTGCCCGGGCATTTTCCCTAAAAATGCAGCGACCTCCTGCGCGGGCATGGGTCTTGCATACAAAAAGCCCTGTATCATGTCGCTGCCGCAATCGGCAACAAAGCTTCGTTGTTCTTCGTTTTCTACGCCCTCGGCGAGGACGCGGATGCCCAGCTCCTTAAACGCGGCGATCATGTGCCGCACGACAGCCTCGGACTTCGGGTTATCAACCGAAGACCACACAAGGCTCTTGTCCAGCTTTACCGTCTGGATGGGGAAGCCGAGCACAGTGGAAATATTGGAATAACCCACGCCGAAATCGTCAAGCGCAAAGCGCACGCCCCGACTGTGGATGGCAGAGATAAAGCTGCTCACCGCCTCGACGTTTTCTATAAGCGTGCTTTCCGTGATCTCGATCTTGATGCACGAATAGGGTACGCCGCTTTTCTCAATGATATCAAGCACACGCTGCGCCGCGTCGTTCTGTAAAAATTGCTTGGAAGAAAAGTTGACGCTGATGCTGGAAATATCCTTGCCCGCGTCAAGCTGCTGTCTTAAAAATGCGCAGACCTTCGTAAGCACCTGATAGGTGATGTCCACCACCAGACCTGTATCCTCCGCAATGGGGATGAATTCCGAC
>NZ_JAYFPU010000155.1:0-4958 GCF_034927525.1 Christensenella sp. | reverse complement strand
AGCACATACGGGATAAGCCAGATCGCCCAAACGATAATGCTGAATTTGTGGAACGAAGCGCGTTTTTGCGCGTCTCCTTTCGCAAGGACGACAGTCGCCCAGACAGCGTGGAAAAGCATGAGCGCAATGGCAGCGACACCCGTAATGGAGTGCAGCATACTTGCCGCAGGCGATATCTGCGTTGTACCCGCAGCAGCGATCAGCGACATGATGGTCGTCCCCGTCGTATCAAAGACAAGGCCGCACCAGAAGGTGATCACAT
This sequence comes from Christensenella sp., assembly GCF_034927525.1. Lineage (NCBI taxonomy): Bacteria > Bacillati > Bacillota > Clostridia > Christensenellales > Christensenellaceae > Christensenella > Christensenella sp. The sequence goes on along the minus strand of NZ_JAYFPU010000155.1, from coordinate 4,696 downwards.
GCTTTTTTTGAAGCGTACCAGACCTGCGTTCGCCGAATACGCCAATGGTATAAAACACGAGCGCGAGCGTGATCGTAATAATTGCAAAAATCAGCTTGATATCCATAATTAGTTCCCCCAAATCATTTCATAGCGTTCCAAAAGGTCATGATGGAGCTGTCGGGCAGGATCTTGGCAAAGACTATGTGCAGCTTGTTGAAGATGCCGTATACGGATACGTCCTTTTCCCGCCGGGCATCCCGGAGCGCGCGCGCGACGACGTTTTCAGGTTTGGAGAGAAACAGGAAGTTTTTGACTGCGCCTTTGCTTGCGTCCTTTTGCGCCACGTCAAGAAATTCTGTTTTCGTCCAGCCGGGGCATACCGCCGTAACGGACACGCCTTTTTTGCCGAGCTCGCGGTTCAAGGCACGTGAATAACTTAACACAAACGCTTTGGAAGCGGCGTATACGTTCATATCCGGCAGCGGCTGGAAGGCGGCGGTGGAAGCGATCTCTATGATGTGTCCGCCGGGCAGCATATGGGGGATGCAGGCCATTGTGAGGGCCACGAGCGCGCGCACGTTAAGATCGATCATGGCAAGCGCGTCTTGCTCGCGCACCTGCTCAAAATCACCGAATTTTGCAAAGCCGGAGCAGTTCACAAGAAGCTGTATGCCAGGTTTTTCCGTGTCCATCACCTGCTTTAGTTCGTTGATATGATCCATATTGGTCAGGTCATATGCAAAGATGCGCAGCGGGGTATCCACTTCCTTTTGAAGCTCCTCGAGCCGCTCTTTACGCCGGGCGATCACCCATATTTGCTCCACACACTTTTGCGCGCCGATCTGCTTTGCAAATTCTTTGCCCATGCCGGACGACGCGCCCGTAACAACCGCGATTTTCACGCCGCATCCCTCTTTTCGTTTTGATGGTTTATTGATAAACCCCTTTGAAGAAGAAAATCAGCCGTTTTTGTTGTCCTGGAAACCATACGCCATCTTGGCGACAAAGCTGTCGGGCAGCAGCTTAGAAAAAAAGCGCGCGCCCTTCATGATTGCGCCGGGCACAATCACCGTTTTGCCGGCAAACATTTTCTTGACGGTATATTCCGCAACGTATTCCGAGGAGAGCCCGTGCATGCCGAACGCCACGCCCGCCGTCTGGTTGAATTCGGTGTTTACCGGGCCGGGGCACAGCGCGCCGACATATACATGCCGTCCGGCATGGCGGAGTTCTTCATGGACTGCCTGCGTGAGGCGCAGCACATAGGCCTTGGAAGCATAGTAGGACGAGAACAGCGGCCCGGGCATGAACGCCGCGGACGAAGCCACATTCAAAATATATCCCTTGTCCTTTGCAATGAAATCTTTTAGGAACAACTTCATCAGGATATGCACGGAAATGATATTGAGGTCGATCATATTGAGCTCTGCGTCTAAATCTGTCTCGTCAAAAGCGCCGAACACGCCATATCCCGCGTTGTTGATCAGGATATCGATATCCTCATCTTTGACCGCTTCATATAGCCGCAGGCATTCTTCCTCTTTGGAAAGATCGGCGGTAAGGATGCGCACATCTGTTGCAAGCTCGCTTTTCAGTTCCGCAAGCCGGTCTTCGCGCCGCGCCGTGATGATAAGGTCATATCCCTTTTTGCTGAGAACCTTCGCGATATCCCGCCCGATGCCCGAACTTGCCCCTGTAATCAATGCTTTCATTTGCTGTCTCCCGCTCTGTTTTTGTTCCATTATACCACTCTGGCGAAAGATTGTGTAATGTAAGCGATGCGGGTATAATATAATTATGAAAAAACGGATTTTTACAATTATTTATATCCTGCTCATGCTGGCGGTACTGTCTGCGTGCGCGGGAGGGGACGCCCCGTCACAGGCAGCGGCGGAAAGCCCTGCGCCGTCTGCGAGTGCGGAGCCCTCAGTGTTGCCCACCGTCCTGCCGACGCAGACCCTTACGCCCGAGCCCACGCCAACGTCCGATCCGACGCTCAAAAGCGGCGTGGAAAGCGAAGCGGTCACAACACTGCAAAAGAGGCTGGCGGAGCTCGGATATTTGAAGATCGATGAATTTACCACGAAATATGGGCCGGCCACAGAGCGTGCCGTCAGGCTGTTCCAAAAGCAAAACGGGCTTAACGCGGATGGGATCGCGGGAGCGGAAACACTGGCGCGCGTCTATGCGGACGACGCAAAGGAATGCACATTGCCGCTATCGGGCATTACGATCGGCATAGACCCGGGGCATCAGGCGCAGGGCAATTCGGACAAAGAGCCGCAAGCGCCCGATTCTTCCGTGAAGAAGGCGAAGGTATCGTCCGGTGCGGACGGAGCGAATACCGGCACGCCGGAATATAAGATCACGCTCGCGGTCGGGCTCAAGCTGCGGGAGCTGCTCGAGGAAAACGGCGCGGAGGTCGTGATGACGCGCGAAAGCTCAGACGTGAACATCTCCAATAAGGAGCGTGCACAATTATTTAATGACGCGGGCACAGACCTTGCCGTGCGCCTGCACTGCGACGGTGTGGACGACAGCGGCGTGCACGGAGCGCTAATGCTTGTGCCAAGCGGGCAGTATACCGAGGGATTTGCTGCGCAAAGCCGTGCGGCGGGTGAAGCGATCTTAAGCGCGTTTGTCGCTGAAACAGGCGCGAAAAACCGTGGCGTGAGCGAGCGGGACGACCAGACAGGCTTTAACTGGAGCACGGTGCCTGTCTGCAACATGGAGATGGGATGCCTTTCTAACGGCAGTGAAGAGGCATTGTTGATCTCGGACGAGTATCAGCAAAAGTGCGCACAGGGCGTGCTGCAAGGAATACTGGACTATATTGCATAACGCGCCGGGTAAGGCGGTTTGACTTGTTTTCATGAAAACAGGATGGTATACTGAGAAAAAGCAAAGAAAGACGAGGAGAAGCACATGAGCTCGGTACTGAAGGTCGCGCAGGCGGCAAAGGACGCGAAAACAGCGATGAACAGGCTTTCGACCATTGAAAAGAACAAGATTCTGGAAGCAATGGCGCAAGGGCTTTTGAATCATACGGAATTTATTTTGAAGCAAAACATGCTGGACGTGGAAGCGGCCAAGGAAAAGGGACGCACGACGGCGCTGATCGACAGGCTTGCCCTCACCAAGGCGCGTATACAGGATATGGCGCAGGGGCTGCGCGACGTGGCGCTGCTTGCCGACCCGATCGGCGACATCATTTGCGCGACCAAGCGCCCGAATGGCCTGATGATCGCCAAAAAGCGCGTACCGCTTGGCGTTGTGGGCATCATTTATGAGGCGCGCCCGAATGTGACGGCGGACGCGATCGGTCTGTGCCTGAAAACATCCAACGCGGTCGTCTTAAAGGGCGGCAGCGAAGCGATCCATTCCAATTCCGCGGTGGCGGACGTGATGATACAGGCGGGCGAGGTCGCGGGGCTGCCCAAAGGCGCGGTCGGGCTCATTCGTGACGTATCACGCAGCGCAGTCACGGAAATGATGAAGTTAAACGACCTGATCGACGTACTGATCCCGCGCGGAGGCGCAGGGCTCATACAGTCGGTGGTGCAAAACGCGACAGTGCCGGTCATCGAGACGGGCACGGGCAATTGTCATATATATGTAGACGCGTCCGCAGACCTCGATATGGCGGACAAGATCACCGTCAACGCAAAAACAACGCGTCCGGCGGTGTGCAACGCGGCGGAAAGCCTGCTTGTGCACAAGGATGTGGCGGCAGAATTTTTGCCTAAGGTATTTGCAGACCTCAAAAAAGAGGGCGTGGAGATCCGTGGCTGCGAGATCAGCCAGAAATATGGCGCGACAGCGGCGACAGAAGAAGATTACGAAACGGAATTTCTCGATTATATCATTGCGGTGAAGGTCGTTGGAGATGTGGACGAGGCGATCTCGCACATCAACAAATACAGCACGGGGCATTCTGAAACGATCGTTACGAATGATTACAAGAACGCTGAAAAGTTTAAAGATGAAGTGGACAGTGCAGCGGTATATGTGAACGCAAGCACGCGCTTTACGGACGGGTTCGAATTCGGCTTCGGCGCAGAGATCGGCATTTCTACGCAAAAGCTGCACGCGCGCGGGCCGATGGGCTTAGAAGAATTGACGACCGTGAAGTATGTGATCGACGGAGACGGACAGATACGCTAAATAATCATCTGGAAGGGGTTTTGACATGGAAAAACAGGATTTGATACCGGAAATGGATTTTGAACCGGAGGAGCTTGCCAAAAGAGTAAAACAGCACAGGATCGCGGGTGTGATCATTGCCGTGTGCCTGATCGCGATGGGGCTTTTGATGGTGTTCCTGCCGTTTTTAGGAAGTGTGAGCATCAATAACACGCTTGGGCTGGGTGTTTTGCTGCTGGGGATCTATGAGCTGATCATTTATTTTCGCACGGCGGCAGCTTACCGCAACGCGGCGACGCTCGTGAGCGGATTTATCTTAGCGATCATGGGTGTGGTTATCCTTGTGCTTTCGGTGGGCGATCCGGCGAGCCAGCTCGCGATGATGAGCATCTTTACCATCGTGCTCGGATTTGTGACGATATACCGCGGATTTTTGCAGATATTTGCGTGCAGACGCTTTTGCAGACTGGACGAACAGAACACAGGCTGGCTCAATACGAGCGGCATTTTGAATATTATCCTCGGTATTATCCTTGTGGTCGTTCCGTTCACAGGCTGGCTTGCGTCAAGC
>NZ_JAYFPU010000013.1:0-3044 GCF_034927525.1 Christensenella sp. | reverse complement strand
GCGTTGTGACATCAAGCTATAATCCCTTTATTTATTTCAGGTTCTAGGAGGAATAATCTTGAAATCAATTATTGATTTGGTCAAAAAAATAAATGGAAAAGTGATTTTTGTAATTGTATTTTTTGCACTCATTGCATTGCCTTTGATTTGTATAAATACAGATCCAAACCGGATATTAAAGACGGAAAATCGTGGCGCTGCTCATTTTCCAGAGATAATCATGGATGACAATATGTTTAATACGGATTTTCTTGCTCAATTTGAAACCTATCTTGCAGACAACATTGGTTTTAGAGAAGAAGCAACAGTAGCGAATGCCGCCTTGAAGTATGGCTTGTTTCGCAAACTTGAAGTTGGTAATTTTATGGAAGGACAGCCTGGTGAAATCTTTTATAATACAGATGGGCATACAGGCATTGAAACTTTTCAGGGAATTAATCATTATTCAGAAGAAGAGATGGCGGGAACGCTTCCTTCTGTACTAGCAATACGTGATTATTGGAAAGAAAACGGAGCAGAATTCTTGATTTTAATGATCCCGGATAAGGAGGGGATTTATCCGGAACGGTATTTGTCGACGATCATCAGGCAATCTGACCAAAGTAAATTGGAACTATGGACGCAATATATGAAGGAAAGTAGCGATCTCAACGCATTATTTTTAAAAGATGCTCTTGAAGAAGCGAAAAAGGATTATGATAAGCTTTACTACAGCAATGAGGATGGAACCCATTGGAATATGAATGGAGCATTCATAGGATATCAGCAAATGATGAGGGGACTACAAGATTTCGACCCTCAGCTTAAAGAAATCGAACAGGATACTATTTCAGTCAAAGAAATCCCATACCATGGGGCAATGATACACTTGCATTGGTCCGAACTCTTAAATCAAGTATTTAATTGGGACGACATCGTCTATGAGTATGAATTTGGCTTTACTGGAGAAGACAAAACAGAAGATTACAAAAATGCACATAGCTTGGGAGCGGATGTGCAACTGTACTATTATATCAATCAAGAAAGCCTAAATGATAAAAAACTTTTAGTGATCGGCGATTCTTATGTGTATTCTTTCATGATGCCAATGCTATCACAGACTTTTAAGGAAGTAGTCTTTGTCAGTACTGCAACTCTGACACAAGAAAGTCTTCGGAGTATACAAAATGATTTTCAGCCTGATTATGTTGTCTTTGAGGCAGTAGAGAGAGCGTTCTCCTTATCAGATTTCCAAAGGTTAGCGGGATTCATGACATTGACGTAAGAGCGATAGGATGATGCGAAAATGTTACGATTAATTCATAAATTTGAAATAAATTTGTTGCAATAATATGCTGAAAAAGGTATAATATGCTATATTAGTGTATCCTATAATCATATAAATGAAAGTTAAGTCTTTGTAAGAGGTTTTGGATGAAGAAAATAAAAAAATTAGTATTAATGATCCTTTCTGTTGTAATTGCTTTGAGTGTATGGACGTTTGTGCCAAGCGAAACGCAGGTGGCGAAAGCTGCAGAGGCGCGGGACGGTTTTGTTGTTTTTATCAACCCGGGACATGGCCCCAGTTCAAAAGGAGTAGCAGAAGCGCTTTATAATGAACAAGTTGCCGTTAGGCTTTACCATGCACTCGTTTCAAAAGGAATGACCGTTTATATGACGAATCCAATCTCTATAGCACCGGAACTACCGAGTATTATTACGGCGCCTCCGAATCCTAATAATTCATACGGTGGGAAGCAATATGAGTTTCTGACAGAACTATTACCCGCGATTAATACGCCGTGGGTCTTTCAGCCGTCTATCACGAAAAGACCGGATCTTGTGGTGTCGGTTCACCATAATGATTTTAAGGATAAAACTGTCAATGGTTATGAAACATATTATTCGAGTATGATCACTGCTGATTATGGCAAGGATGCAACATCTGTGGCGCGATCGAAAGATTTGGCCTTTTTTATTGATAACGAGTTCAAAAAACCAGGATATGTATATCAGCCGCGAAAGCCTTCTGTAAAAGATGATGAGGTAAATTCAATTACGTCGCGCTCGATCGTACCGTCAGTGTTGGTTGAAGTTGCATTTATGTCGAATGCGAATGATTTAAAAAATATTAAGAATGGGACTGTACAAGAGGAGACCGCAAACCGAATTGCAAATGGAGTAAGTAGTTACAGAGCCAAATATGGGGATAATACTCCACCGATAGCAAAAGGGGTGAATGCGACACCCTATGGAGATGACGGAAAATTCTTCCATGCCGGCGCATTGCAGGTAACAGATGCATCAGGAATTGCAAAGGTTGAATTTGCGGTGTGGAATGAAAAAACTGGGGATGTAAAGTGGTATCAAGGAAATGCGTATGGTGGTGGCGACTATGGGGCACTGATTAATATTGCCAACCATGGAAATCAGACTGGTAGATATTACGTGCAATCTTATGCAACGGACAGACTTGGGAATCAGGGCTTGTTGGGCACTGCCAGTTATATGATTGATTCAACTCCTCCGGCGGCTAAAGGGGTGAATGTAACACCTTATGGAGAAGGTGGAAAGCTATTTCATGCCGGGGCGCTGAAAGTGACGGCGCCGATGGGTATTAAAGAAGTAACGTTTGCCGTATGGAGTGACAAAACAGGTGAAGTAAAATGGTACAAAGGAAATGCGTATGGCGGCGGCGACTATGGTGCACTCATTCATATTTCTAACCATGGTAATCAAACCGGTCGCTATAATGTATGGACATATGCTACGGATTATTTAAATAATCAGATTTTGGTAGGGCAGTTGACCTATGATGTGGTAGTAGATACGACACCACCAACGTCCACAGGAAGCAATGCAACAGACATTGGAGAAGGGCCGAATGGCCTTGAGTTTCATGCAGGAGCTCTCAACGTAACGGATCCGTCAGGGGTTGCGGAAGTGACGTTTGCTGTATGGAGCGAAAAAACAGGAGATGTAAAGTGGTACAAAGGTAGCGCATATGGTGGTGGCAATTATGGTGCGATTGTCAATATAAGCAACCATAATTATAATGGAGGAAT
>NZ_JAYFPU010000287.1:0-10269 GCF_034927525.1 Christensenella sp. | reverse complement strand
CACGCGTCCGCTTCATCGAATCACTCGAATCCGCGATCTTCTGCAATTCCTTCAATACAAACTCCGGCACGACGATATCGCCCTCAAACATCCCCGTCTTGCATAGATCCAGGATGCGCCCGTCGATGATCACACTCGTATCAAGTATTTTGGGCGGAATGCCCCCTTTTCTTTCCGGCGCTTTGCCGCCGGCAGGCTTTTTACCGCGGATCATCCCGGCAATGTCCACCCTGCGCCGCACGCCGATCGAAAGACCGATCGAGCCAAACAGCAGATACACAAGGATCGTCAGCGGGATGGATATCCACGCAACAGGGATAAGACCGATAATGACGGATATGAGCGCTGCCACCACAAGACCTGCGATCAGCCCGATCGCTCCGGCAAAAAGTGTCGTTGTGGGGGTTGCTTCCAGCCTTTGTTCTATGCTCTTTGTATTTCTTTCAAACGCCTGCGCCATCCTGCGTGATAAAATTAAAAATATGATTCCGGATATGATTCCACTTGCAATATAAGCGACGAATGGTACCCACGTTTGGAAATTCGAGAACAGGTCGGCCTGTGCGAAGTAATTGTATAATGTCACGCCCAGCAGTACAAGCCCCGGCCCTATCAAAAAGCCCAGTACAATGATGAACAATCTCATCAGTTTGTAAAACATGTTGCTTTCTCCTTCCTTATTCAATTATAAGATACAGTATATCCTCCAAATATGTCTTGCACATGAACAAAGCCTTAAAAATTTCTAAAAAGCCTTTGCAAGAACATCGGAAAGTGTCCCAAACCCCTCCACCTTGATATTCTTGTCCATACCCTTTTCCATGCTGTAGCGCGGTACAAACACGCGCTTCACGCCCATCTTTGCACATTCGCCGACGCGACGCGAAAGCTGGGAGACATGGCGTATCTCGCCCGACAGGCCAATCTCGCCGATAAACGCCGTATCCCGCGGGATAGGCAGATTCCGAAGCGACGAAACGATGGACATTGCCATCGACATATCCGCAGCATATTCCTTGACCTTGATACCGCCCGCTACATTCACAAAGATATCCTCGTTGTAAAGCTTCAAGCCGATCTTCTTTTCCAGTACCGCACAGATCATGTATAAGCGGTTGTTGTCAACGCCCGAGCACAGCCTTCGTGGGATATTAAGCTGCGTGTGCGCGCACAGCGCCTGTATCTCCAAAAGCATGGGACGCGTGCCCTGCGTCGCCGCAAAAATCGAAACGCCGGACAGGTCATCCGCAAAATCCCCTTCAAACAACATCGTCGGGTTCTTCACTTCCATCATACCCATATCGCGCATCTCGAAAACGCCGATTTCGTCTGTAGAGCCAAAGCGGTTTTTCACTGCGCGCAAAATACGAAGGTTTGACGTACGCTCTCCTTCAAAATACAATACCGTATCCACGATATGCTCAAGTACCCGCGGCCCCGCGATCGCGCCTTCCTTGGTCACATGACCGATGATGAAGGTTGCAATGCCCATGCGCTTTGCCGCCTGCGTGATGCGCGAAGCACACCCACGCACCTGCGCCACGCTGCCCGGCGCGGACGAAAGGTTCGCGTCGTATAATGTCTGGATCGAATCCAGTATCAAAAACTTCGGCTTTAATTCCTCCACACCCCCTAGGATGCTGCCAACCTCTGTTTCCGCCATCAGGTAAATATTTTCCGCAACGCCTAAGCGCTGCGCGCGCATCTTGATCTGCGCGGGAGATTCCTCGCCCGAAACATACAGCACATTGCCAAACGCGCTCAGCAGCTTTGCCACCTGCAAAAAAAGCGTGGACTTTCCAATGCCCGGCTCGCCGCCCGCAAGGCATACGCCACCCGGCACCACACCGCCGCCGAGGACGCGATCGAATTCGCCGATGCCTGTTGAAAAGCGCTTTTCACTTTCCAGCGGTATCTTATCAAAGGTAATGATCTTTGCCGGGGCGGAAACGACCTTCGCCTTGCCCACAGGTGCAGCCTCCACCACTTCTTCTACCATCGTATTCCATTCGTTGCACGACGGACATTTCCCCGACCATTTCCCGCTCGTATATCCGCATTCGCCGCACACAAACTGCGTCTTCGTCTTAACCATTCGCTCCCCCGTTCTGCGCCGGCGTTTCGCTATGCGCGCTTTCCATGTACGCATAAAGCACCGCTTCGTCCGCGATCTCTGTATCCGTCGTATCGTAATAGCAAATGCCGTTTTTATTCGCCGACGCCAGCAGGTTCTTTGTCGTATCCCCTGTCATGGTCTGTGTCATCTGCGCATCCGTATAACAGACCGTCACCTTCATATCCTTGGTATAAGCGACAAAATTATCCCCAAGCGCATAATTCGCAACATTTTCCGCGATCTTCACAGGTGCATTCCCGTTCGTAGAGAGCATAAGTGACCCGCTGATGATGTCCTTTGTCGTGGCAAATACGATATCCTTACCGTTCGTCTTGGGCTCGAATACCTGATTCCCAAATTCGTAATTTTCTGTTTTAGATGCACCGTTCACGAACGCGACCCGTTTCAGTGTCCCGTTGCCCTGCGCATCGTACTCCGACCATACAAGGTCGCTGCCTGAAATACTTGCCGCGCTGTTACCCGAAGCCGTGTTTTCGTAAAGCCTCACCGTGGCGGATTCACGTGTTTTCAGGTTGTAGACATAAAGCCGCTGCGTGCTGTCGCCCGCCCACTGCATGAAGGCGATCACATCACCCGCAATAGATATCTGCGGCTGCGCATACACAAATTCCTTGATCAAAAACTGCTGCTGAGACGAAAGGTCGTACCCCACAATGCGTCCGCCGCCCTTATCGAGGCAATCGACCCACACAGCATAGTTGCCCGAAAGCATAGGCGATAAGAGCCTGTCGTATTTCTTTTCTACATTGGGCAACTTCTGCACTTCGCCCGTCTGTGTATTATAGATCATTACAGTATCGAGAGCCAGCGCGCCCTGTTGGGAAAACTGCGTCGTAAAGATAATATTCTCTCCGTCGATAAACGGCTCGTTTTTGATGCGCACCTTGTATTCCTGTCCGTCGCCGTCCTGATACGCATTGATGTATATCTCTCCCGGCGCAGCTGTGCCTGTCTCCGCCTTCGTTTCCGCAAGGTTGAACTCCGCTTCCACCTTGGGCTGGTAGCGCAGCGACGGATCAACGCCCTTTAGCAAGTCTTCAATGAGCGGAAAGCCAAAAAAGATCATCACAAGGACGACCGCAGCCGCAATGGCGATCAAAACGATATAACGCCACATAGACCAGACATTGCTTTTCCTGACACGATCCACACCCATCGGGCGCCGGATCGTACTCATTCCCCTGTGTTTTCTTCTCTTCATACTATTATCTCTGTTTTTGCAAAATGCACACGGCCTGTGCTGCCGCGCCCTCTCCGCGTCCGACCGCGCCCAGATATTCCGTGGTCGTGGCTTTGACGTTCACATATTCGCGCGTCATATCCAGCGCCTGTGCGATATTGTCCACCATTTCGTTTCGATATGTGCTGATCTTCGGTCTCTGCATGATAATCGTGCTGTCTATATTGATGATCTTATACCCGTACTTGCGCAGCAGGTCGCCGATCTCTCGCAGCAGCTCGATCGAATAAATATCTTTATATTTGGGGTCAGTATCCGGGAATAGTCCGCCAATATCACCCAGCCGCGCAGCACCCAGCAGCGCGTCCATAATAGCGTGCACCAGCACGTCCGCATCCGAATGCCCGTCAAGTCCGATATCGCTCTCGATATCTACACCGCCCAAAATAAGCTTTCTGCCACTGGCAAACTGATGCATATCAAACCCGTTGCCAATGCGTAAATCAGACGATTCTTGATTCTTGACGATTTCCTTACCGTGATCGACATCTTTTCTGGTCGTCAGCTTGATGTTATCCGGCGATCCTGTCACAACGTGCACCTTCGTTCCCAACCGCTCCACCAAAGACGCGTCGTCCGTACCCAAAAAGCCCTCTTCCTCCGCTTTTTGATACGCCTTCATCAGCAGATCCGCACGAAACGCCTGCGGCGTCTGCACACACACCAGTTCTTCGCGCGGCAACGTCTCTGTCACAATACCCTTTTTCGTACGCTTGATGGTGTCTGTCGCTTTAACGGCCGCCACACCGCTGCCATGGCGGATGGCGCTCGATACGCAATCACGGATGATGCGCTCAGTCACAAAGCAGCGCGCCGCATCGTGCACGACAATGATATCCGCATCGTCCGGCACAAACGCCAGCGCATTCCTCACCGAATACTGGCGCTCTTCGCCACCGTTACAGATAACGACCGTTTCGCCGCCCCTGATATATTTTTCTATTTTACGTTTGACGATATCACATTCTTCTTCCTTACAAGCTACGATAACGTCTGAAAAAAGGTCTGTTGCACCAAAGGTCTTCAGACACCGGATCACGGCGCTCTGCTCTTCAAATTTGATGAATACCTTATTGGTATCAAGTTCCATCCTTTTTCCGCTCCCCGCGGCAAGGATCACAGCACAAACTTTCATCCCTATTCTATTACCTCATACATTCCGTCAGCCTCTTGCTTTTTCGTCGTTTCCACGATTGCCAAAACACGAACCTTCAAAGGTTTTGATCCAAATTCTATCGTAATCTCGTCGCCGAGCTTCACAGCGTAGCTGCTCTTTTGCACCTTGCCGTTTACCAGCACGCGCGAACCCTCGCACGCCGACTGCGCAACCGTTCTGCGCTTGATCAGTCTCGATACTTTTAAATATTTGTCCAGCCTCACGTCGTTCTCCGTCTTCTATCATATTTCATTGCTGCCGGTCATCATATTCCACTCTGCGTATTATATCATTTTTTCAAAAATATTCAACCAAAGAGCGTACATGTTAACGTCTTCTTAACATTCGTCGCTCTCTGCCTTACTTGCTCTGTTTCGCCTATGGCAACAAAAAAGACGCTCACAAGCGTGAACGTCCCTAATTGTTTTCTTACTTATTTTACAGCATCTTTGAAAGCTTTGCCAGCTTTGAAAGCCGGTACAGTAGAAGCAGCGATCTTGATCTGCTGTTTCGTCTGCGGGTTGATGCCTGTTCTTGCAGCACGTTTTCTAGCTTCAAACGTACCAAATCCTACGATCTGTACTTTTCCGCCTTTTTTGATTTCATCAATGATGCTGTCAGAAAATGCGCCCAGTGCAGCGTCTGCATCCTTTTTGGAGATACCAGCTTTTGCTGCGATAGCAGCTACGAGTTCAGTCTTATTCAAAACCTTCCCCTCCTTAAATAATATTCCGTAACGGCTGGGGAGCCGCCCGGTTAGATTACAAACACGATTATAATACATCCAAAACCATAAATCAACCTTATTTTAAAGGTTTTTGGGGAATTATGGAATTATTTTTTTCGCCTCGTCCCATAAGTTGTTCAGTTCGTCAGTACTTAAGTCATAAAGCCCTGTACAAGCCGTTTTTTCCATATCTTCCATTCTCGCAATAAATTTTTCGCATGTACGGTTTAAAGCGACCTCAGGATTTGTCTTCAAAAGCCGCAGCACGTTGATGATCGAAAACAACAGGTCGCCCGCTTCCGCCTCCATCCGGTCTGTGTCGCCGGCGTCTACTTCCGCTTCCCATTCCAAAAGCTCCTCGCGCACCTTTTCCATTGCGCCTTTCGCATCCTTCCAGTCAAAGCCAATGCCCGCCGCTTTTTTCTGCAGCTTGTATGCGCGCATCATCGCGCCCATAGAACGCGGCACGTCACGCAGCACAGAAACAAAATCCTTATTCTGCTTCTCTTGACGTTTGATGGCCTCCCAATTCAAAAACACCTCGTTTGCCGTATCCGCTGTCGCGTCGCCGAAAATGTGCGGATGCCGGTTGATCATCTTAGCGCATACGGATGTCGCTACGTCATCAATATCAAATTCGCCGCACTGCCGTCCGACCTCCGACTGAAACACCACCTGCAAAAACACGTCGCCCAGCTCGTCGTACAGCGCGAACATATCGTCCGCATCCACAGCGTCTACCGTTTCATATGCTTCCTCAAGAATATACTGGCGCAGGCTCTTGTGCGTCTGCTCCGCATCCCACGGGCATCCGTTTTCCCCTCGCAGCACCTGCATAATGCGCACCAGGTCATATAGCCCATAACGTTCCTTGCCCCTAAGCGGCTGCGGCGGCAGCACAATCAGCCCCCCCTCCCCCCATGCGTCTATGCGGTCGATGTCGTAAAACTTGATCCATTTCGGCTTACCATTCGCATACAAAAGCGCCTGCGCATCCTCCGTATAATAATCCGACAGCACACATTTCACATGTTCCGCAACGAGTGCATTTTCAACGCCCTTTAGCACTACAGTCTTTGACGTATCCACTCCAAGGGCGTCCAACTCACGCGCCCCCATCACAGCATACCCGCCGATATCCATTTGTCCGGCAGCAGCGCTGAGCGCCGCGCTTTCCGCGTAGCCGCCCGCCACGTATTCTATGTCTGCACCAACAGCAACAAGCTCACGCACAAATCCATTGTCAAACAGGTCTCCAACCACGCAAAAGGCAACTGTTCCGCTCTTTTGCGCTTCGCATATCCTTTGTACGCCTTTTTGAAACAGTGCGTCAAAGTCCTCCGCCTGTTCATACAAATCGTCAAGCGTCAACGCATTTTTATTTTCCTCAAGTATCCCTTGTGCACACGCCGCCTTAGCGCTTTGCAAAACAACCGTGTCTGCCTCTCGTACCGCGCGCACCGCGCGCAGCGGCAGTAAGTCGAACTCCGGCGTACAGCCTATCACCTGTATCATGATTTCCTCCCCATCTTTGTACAAAAGGGAGCCTGCGCCCTGCGCAAACTCCCCCTTGCTCCTCCAGAAAACTGGTTATTCACTGATTAGATTTTGTCCGCGTATGTCTTAACATTATACTGCTCGGAAAGCTCGTCATATACCCCGTTTAAGTGCGTTGTCTGCGCTTCTGTCAGCTTCTTTTCCATGATCTTGTCTTTGATCGTATCAAAGGGGATCACGCCGCCCGCGTCCTTCACATTTTTTAAAATGTGGTAACCGTAATCAGTTGCCACAAGGCCGGAGATCGCGTTTTCCGCCAACCCAAGCGCTGCTTCCTCAAACTCAGCGACCATACCGGAATCCTTATAAACAAGGTAACCTTCGGTCTTTGCCGGTTCGCTCTTCATGCCCCCGTCTTCCCCAAACTCTGTTACCAGCGCATCAAAATCTTCGCCAGCATTCGCACGGGCAAGCACCTCGTCTGCCTTTGCCTTGATGGCTGCAAGCGCCTCGTCGCGCTTCACGTCTGCTCCTGCATCATCGCCATTCGTGCGCAGCTCTTTGATCTCTGTCTGAACATCTTCAGGGATCTGCAGCAGGATATGCTTGATATAGCGCGCGTCCGCCGGATTTACCACTGCAATGCTCGAGCTGTTGTATGTCGCATAATTCGCCGGATCTTCTTCCACCTTCGGCTGCTGCTCCGCTACCTGCTCGTCATAAAACGTCCTGGCTTCGTCCTCGGTGAACGTCACCTCAGCGTCGATATTCTCTTTTACTTTTGCGATCGCGTCATTCTTGATCTTGTCCGCTACCCTTTGGTCGATATCGTCATAGCCGTACATTGTGATGAACTGCTCTGTCTGCTTATCGATGGCTGCCTGCCTGTCCGCTTCCGCAATCGTCTCATCTGCTTCCACATTCGCTTTGATCGAATCTTTCAAGCTCTGCAGCGAAGTCTCGATTTCTGCTTTGACCGCAGCTTTGTTTTCATCAGATTCATCCACAAGGCCGTCTTCTATTGCCTTCTGATATAACATTTCGCTTTGCACCAGCGATTGCAGCGCGCTCGAGCGCATGGATGCAAGCTGGTCTTCCCCATACTGCTGCGTGAACGTAGCGACTGTCATGCCATACATCGAAAGCATCGCCTCCGTCGCTTCTGCTACCTGTCCTTTTGTGACCTGCGCGCCGTTCACTTCCGCTACGACCTGCGCCGCATCACGATCCTGATTGACCTGTACCATCGAGCACGACGCGAGGGAAACACACATCACGCCCGCAAGCGCCACACCCAATACCTTCTTCCATTTATTCATCATTAAATAAGTATCCTTTCTAAAACAATAACGAATTTATTATACAGCACCGACCCGCTCTACGCAATGAAATATTAAAATTTATCGCCAAAGCGCAGCACGATCGCCGCAACATAGTCCTTTCCTCACCGCAGTCGAAGCTGTCCCAAAAATTCCAAAAAGTCGTTCATCTTCATATCCTTTTTGATCTGGTAAACAATGACCGGCGGTGTCGACGGTCTCAGTATAACACGGTCTTCATGCAAATTTACGATTCTTAACAGTTTTTTTACATGTGGCTGCGTCTGTTCGTCGTATTTTAACTCAATGCTGTCACGCTTCTTGATTACACTGGCGATGCCTGCCGCTGCCGCATACGCCTTAATGGTCGCCGCCACGATCAGGTTATTGACCTCTTTTGGTATCTTACCATAACGTTCGGTGATATCCTTTGACGCCGCTTTTGCGTCGCTCACGCTCTTCACCTTGGAGACCAGCTTGTAGATATCCATCTTGTCTGTCTGGCTCTTGATGTAGCGGTCGGGGATATACGCCGGAACGTTAAGCTCTACTGCCGTATCGATCTCAGGCCGCACATGCTTTCCTTTTGCCGTATCGACCGCCTCGCGCATCAGCTTGCAATACATCGCATACCCTACAGTCGCCATGTGCCCGCTTTGCTCGGGACCTAACAGGTTTCCAGCGCCGCGGATCTGCAAATCGCGCATCGCAATTTTGAAGCCGCTCCCAAGCTGCGTAAATTCACGGATCGCCGCCATACGCTTTGCCGCGTTTTCTTTCATCGAGCCGTCGCCCAAATATGTAAAGTAGGCGTACGAATTTTTGTCCGAGCGCCCCACGCGTCCTTTTAACTGGTAAAGCTGTGACAATCCGAACTTGTCCGCCTCATAAACAATGATCGTATTTACGCTGGGGATATCGATGCCGCTCTCGATGATCGTCGTACACACCAGCACGTCGTATTCCCCGTCGATGAATCCGCCCACCACGTGCTCGAGCTCCGACTCACCCATTTGCCCGTGCGCCGCTGCAACGCGCGCCTGTGGTACGTTGCGCTTCAGGTCGGCAAGCAGCTTGTCCATCTCCCTGATCTGCCTACACACAAAATATACCTGCCCGCCGCGGTTTATTTCACGCGTCACCGCATCCGCCAAAAGTCCATCCGAATAGCGCATTACATACGAATACGGCTGCTTACGCATAGCAGGCGGCGTGTCGATGGTGCTTAAATCGCGGATACCCACCATAGACATTTCCAGCGTCCGCGGGATGGGTGTCGCCGATAAGGTCAGCACGTCCACATTCTCGCGCAGCAGCTTGATCTTTTCCTTGTGCGAAACACCGAACCGCTGTTCCTCATCCACGACGAGCAACCCCAGATCATTGAATTGTACATCACTTGAAAGCAGCCGGTGTGTACCGATGATGATATCGACCTTGCCCCGCCGCAAATCTGCAAGCACGCTTTTGTGCTGTGATTTTGAAAAACGCGAAAGCCCCGCAATGGTCACCGGGAAATCCGCAAACCGTTCGCGGAAGGTCTTGAGATGCTGTCGCGCAAGCAATGTCGTCGGCACGAGCACCGCCACCTGCTTACCGTCCATCACGGCCTTCATGGCGGCGCGCATCGCCACCTCCGTTTTACCGTAACCCACGTCGCCGAGCAATAGCCTGTCCATCACGCGCGGCGACTGCATATCCTTCTTGATCTGCTCGATGCTCCGTATCTGACCATCCGTTTCGTCATATAAGAAAGCGTCCTCAAATTGCTTTTGCCATACGGTATCCTCAGAAAACGCGTGTCCGTTGCTCTCAAAGCGCTGCGCATAAAGTGCTACTAAGTCAAACGCAAGCTTTAAGGCGGATTCACGCGCCTTTGTCTTGGCGTTCTCCCATTCCTTACCGCCCAGCTTGGATAGCTGCGGCGGCGCATCCTCGCTGCCAATGTATTTCTGCACGCGGTCGATCTGCGCCGTAGGAATATAAAGCTTGTCACCGCCACGGTACTCGATCTCCATATATTCTGCGACGTTCCCGCCCGCTTCCAATGTTTTAAGTCCTAAATATTTCCCCTTACCATGTACGTCGTGCACCACAAAATCACCGGACTTAAGGTCGCTGAAAATATCCTCTTCCATCGTAGAACGAGCCGCTTTTTTGCCTGCGGTCGTTTTACGGATGCGTCCAAAAATA
>NZ_JAYFPU010000319.1:0-9664 GCF_034927525.1 Christensenella sp. | reverse complement strand
GAAATTCCGCCTCGTCCGCCAGGGCTCTTAAAGCCGTGGCGTCGCCCCTCGTTGAGGGGTGTGGATTGAAATTGCTGATGAGCAGCAGCGCGCCACCACGCTGCTCTCGTCGCCCCTCGTTGAGGGGTGTGGATTGAAATATTTTTTCAGTATCCTTTCTTGCCGTTACCAGCGCGTCGCCCCTCGTTGAGGGGTGTGGATTGAAATTACCGAAATGCCATACTTCACGGCCATTTTTTAGTCGCCCCTCGTTGAGGGGTGTGGATTGAAATTAATGCCCACGGCCACGGCACCACATACACTGTGTCGCCCCTCGTTGAGGGGTGTGGATTGAAATTAATTTTATCAAGTCACTCATTTCCAAGACAATCACGTCGCCCCTCGTTGAGGGGTGTGGATTGAAATACCGATGAGTGGTATAGCTCCAAAGCCATGGCAGATCGTCGCCCCTCGTTGAGGGGTGTGGATTGAAATCGAATAGCTGTATTGCGGTGCCATCAAAATATAAACGTCGCCCCTCGTTGAGGGGTGTGGATTGAAATCATTTTACCCAAAAAATAAAAAAATTCCCCCAGGTCGCCCCTCGTTGAGGGGTGTGGATTGAAATTATCCAATCGGCAATACTCACACACTGGATGACCCGCGTCGCCCCTCGTTGAGGGGTGTGGATTGAAATTCATAATGTTGCAACACTGATTTGAAATCTTAAAGTCGCCCCTCGTTGAGGGGTGTGGATTGAAATTATTTGCGGACGATGTTTGTGTGATGAATGTATTGTCGCCCCTCGTTGAGGGGTGTGGATTGAAATAGCTAAAAGCCAACGAAATCAACCAGACCGTATGTCGCCCCTCGTTGAGGGGTGTGGATTGAAATCTTTTTCCGACAGCGCCTTGTTAAAAGCATTAAGTCGCCCCTCGTTGAGGGGTGTGGATTGAAATCGAAGGGAAAGGTGGTTGGTCACTGATGACTAAAAAGTCGCCCCTCGTTGAGGGGTGTGGATTGAAATGATTGAGTTGTTTATCGATAGCTACTGTAATGGGTCGCCCCTCGTTGAGGGGTGTGGATTGAAATATCGATAGCTACTGTAATGGGTGTACTGGAAAAAAGTCGCCCCTCGTTGAGGGGTGTGGATTGAAATAGATTGCTTATCATTTGGTGAGGGCGGGACTTAAGTCGCCCCTCGTTGAGGGGTGTGGATTGAAATTGGTACGCATGGTGGTTTTGGCTTAAGCATCGCAAGTCGCCCCTCGTTGAGGGGTGTGGATTGAAATTGTCTATTTGTCATTGACACCTCCACGATGTACACGGTCGCCCCTCGTTGAGGGGTGTGGATTGAAATCCGGATGTTAGAAACACATTAGCTAGCCTGACGGACGTCGCCCCTCGTTGAGGGGTGTGGATTGAAATTGTATGTTCAGCGCCTCGATTGATAGTGTTAATTTAGTCGCCCCTCGTTGAGGGGTGTGGATTGAAATTTTTGACAATCTGGTTTTGTTCTGATGATTTACGTCGCCCCTCGTTGAGGGGTGTGGATTGAAATCCGTTTTACGAGCGGGGATATTTTAATTAAGGATGTCGCCCCTCGTTGAGGGGTGTGGATTGAAATGGATTATACGTGGTCCCTCATCAAAGGGGCTGACGGTCGCCCCTCGTTGAGGGGTGTGGATTGAAATTTTAAAATCATCTCTAACAAGCTGACGATTTATTGTCGCCCCTCGTTGAGGGGTGTGGATTGAAATATGGTGTACGAAAAGCTAAGTCCGCTAATTGAGGTCGCCCCTCGTTGAGGGGTGTGGATTGAAATTGGGCCAGTTCGGAACATCCGCTAAATATATCACGGTCGCCCCTCGTTGAGGGGTGTGGATTGAAATAACCACGGCACAAATGAACACCGCAATCCAATTAAAAGTCGCCCCTCGTTGAGGGGTGTGGATTGAAATGAGGGGGACGCCAAGGCTGTGCGCCACGTTATTGTCGCCCCTCGTTGAGGGGTGTGGATTGAAATACCCAATATCTGAGTATTGGGAAGAGATCAAATCGTCGCCCCTCGTTGAGGGGTGTGGATTGAAATTCCGAATTGCCCATAAATGATCTGGAACCGCATGTCGCCCCTCGTTGAGGGGTGTGGATTGAAATAGTATGGAAGGGGAAGGACAGAACGAGCGAGCAGTCGCCCCTCGTTGAGGGGTGTGGATTGAAATCCCCCGAAGACATGGAACCCCACCCCCTGGCGAGTCGCCCCTCGTTGAGGGGTGTGGATTGAAATATAATTTTTAGGTGTATCAATAAATTCATGTGGGTCGCCCCTCGTTGAGGGGTGTGGATTGAAATCCGACTTCTGCGTAAGGTTCTCCGGCGTAATCCGTCGCCCCTCGTTGAGGGGTGTGGATTGAAATGAGATGGGAAACCGGGAGGAGGCGGACCAGGAGGGTCGCCCCTCGTTGAGGGGTGTGGATTGAAATTGTCAAGAAGTGAAAAAGAGCGGTGGCATTTGGGTCGCCCCTCGTTGAGGGGTGTGGATTGAAATATTAAAGACCTTGGCGGATTCATTCGCTACCAGCGCGTCGCCCCTCGTTGAGGGGTGTGGATTGAAATAAATTACTGCACCGGTTGAAGGCGAGTATTGGTGTCGCCCCTCGTTGAGGGGTGTGGATTGAAATGTTGCATCTGTAGTGGCACAGGTGTAGGTAGTGGTGTCGCCCCTCGTTGAGGGGTGTGGATTGAAATTATCGAGTTGTGTTGAATCCAACCAACACATAGCACATCTGGTCGCCCCTCGTTGAGGGGTGTGGATTGAAATTATCGTATCCGGCATTCTCAACGGCATTGTTGCCGTCGCCCCTCGTTGAGGGGTGTGGATTGAAATAGATAACGACCCCTGTGGATGGGGAATGGTGGTTGTCGCCCCTCGTTGAGGGGTGTGGATTGAAATAAGCTGAATTTGGTGTTTTGTCGGGACAGCTTAGTCGCCCCTCGTTGAGGGGTGTGGATTGAAATGGGCGGATATCTCGGTAGTGTTCACCGCCCATACCGTCGCCCCTCGTTGAGGGGTGTGGATTGAAATGAAAAAGGACTAGTGGGCAGAATGTTTACTACCCGTCGCCCCTCGTTGAGGGGTGTGGATTGAAATCATTTTTTCATCTGACCTTTTGTTTTTGAGATCAAGGTCGCCCCTCGTTGAGGGGTGTGGATTGAAATATGGTACTATTGTTACTTTTTACTATAACTATGCCGTCGCCCCTCGTTGAGGGGTGTGGATTGAAATAGGCTGAATTAGGTGTACTTGCTAGTCAATGGAGTGTCGCCCCTCGTTGAGGGGTGTGGATTGAAATTAATCATCGATGACACGGCCACCAGCATTGAGGGTCGCCCCTCGTTGAGGGGTGTGGATTGAAATGTGACCACCAGTTACCGCCGCCGAGATGGCCGTTGTCGCCCCTCGTTGAGGGGTGTGGATTGAAATAACGCACATCCCATCAGGATGATATTGCCGCTTTGTCGCCCCTCGTTGAGGGGTGTGGATTGAAATTTAAAGATAAGCCCATCACTGGACAACACCTCCATGTCGCCCCTCGTTGAGGGGTGTGGATTGAAATGTGTCCGAGGCGGCGGATTTAGCGGCGATGCTACCAGTCGCCCCTCGTTGAGGGGTGTGGATTGAAATCGTCGTATTTGCACATGACGGGATAGTTATCGCGGTCGCCCCTCGTTGAGGGGTGTGGATTGAAATATCGGTTGACTCCTTTGGCGTCATTGAGTCGAGCGTCGCCCCTCGTTGAGGGGTGTGGATTGAAATGATGGATTTGTAATGCCGGGGGATGAGGATATCGGGTCGCCCCTCGTTGAGGGGTGTGGATTGAAATCCGAGGATTGCGTGCGCTGCCAGTGGTGTCGGTTCGTCGCCCCTCGTTGAGGGGTGTGGATTGAAATCTGGTAGAATCCCTGGATTTGGCGATTAAAGCGCGTCGCCCCTCGTTGAGGGGTGTGGATTGAAATGCCCAAGAACGCCTGGGGTACTGGATACCAAAATGTCGCCCCTCGTTGAGGGGTGTGGATTGAAATGAGGATGCCCTGGCCGATATTAACCGTAAGTTCCGGTCGCCCCTCGTTGAGGGGTGTGGATTGAAATTTTACGACCTCTCCATACAAATACTCCAAACATGTCGCCCCTCGTTGAGGGGTGTGGATTGAAATCGAAAAGTCGTCCTGCATCCGTTTAGACACCTTGTCGCCCCTCGTTGAGGGGTGTGGATTGAAATAAGGCCTGGGGATACTAATCCTTCGGAATCGGAGTCGCCCCTCGTTGAGGGGTGTGGATTGAAATGGAGTAGGTGTACACGCCATTTTTATCGGCAATCCAGTCGCCCCTCGTTGAGGGGTGTGGATTGAAATGAAGGTGATCGATCTCAGCATCTTACCATTGGCCCGTCGCCCCTCGTTGAGGGGTGTGGATTGAAATAACCAAGACACGACCGTGCAAGTGTATGCCGGGATGTCGCCCCTCGTTGAGGGGTGTGGATTGAAATATCACTTGCATTATTCACATCATACACTTACCACACGTCGCCCCTCGTTGAGGGGTGTGGATTGAAATGACATGACCGACGAGGTGGAACGATTCCGAACGAGTCGCCCCTCGTTGAGGGGTGTGGATTGAAATCGATGGAACGCTTGGAGGATATGGAAACCCTTGAAGTCGCCCCTCGTTGAGGGGTGTGGATTGAAATTAAAGTCGACATTCTAATTCCTTTCTAGCTAAGCAGGTCGCCCCTCGTTGAGGGGTGTGGATTGAAATTAGCTAAGCAGATTTAGAACCCTTGAAAGCCTTCGTCGCCCCTCGTTGAGGGGTGTGGATTGAAATTAGAGCAGCTGCCGTGGCTACGATATACTTCTTCACGTCGCCCCTCGTTGAGGGGTGTGGATTGAAATACAATACTTTTGGGTTCCAGCCTCTACGATATAGTCGCCCCTCGTTGAGGGGTGTGGATTGAAATTGGTGGGGAAGCTATCCGAGTTACACTATCCCAGAGTCGCCCCTCGTTGAGGGGTGTGGATTGAAATAAAATCCTCACGGCTCAGCATCGATGACACCGCCGTCGCCCCTCGTTGAGGGGTGTGGATTGAAATCAAAGGGTCGGTCCAGCGTCGGTCTGTAAACCATCGTCGCCCCTCGTTGAGGGGTGTGGATTGAAATATTTGGGGGCAGAGAAGTGGACAGCACATTGATGTCGCCCCTCGTTGAGGGGTGTGGATTGAAATATCGGTGGATATTGTCGTGGAAGAGGGCTATCTTGTCGCCCCTCGTTGAGGGGTGTGGATTGAAATATTACATCAATACAAAAGTCCCGGACGATGTTGGCCGCCCCTCGTTGAGGGGTGTGGATTGAAATCATCAAACGGGTCGGCGATTGCTGCCCGCTGGTGGTCGCCCCTCGTTGAGGGGTGTGGATTGAAATTGGAGGACGGATGTCAAGTGGTGGCTGTGATGCGTCGCCCCTCGTTGAGGGGTGTGGATTGAAATCTGTGTTTGTTGTGCGCAGCTCTGGGTCCTTGGCCGTCGCCCCTCGTTGAGGGGTGTGGATTGAAATGAGAAGCGCAGGAGAAGTAACATTATCCGGATAACGGTCGCCCCTCGTTGAGGGGTGTGGATTGAAATAGCCGTGCCAGCTCATCCAGTGCAATATGAGCTAGTCGCCCCTCGTTGAGGGGTGTGGATTGAAATCTCCAGGTCACGTCCCTGGCGCATGGCCTCATTGTCGCCCCTCGTTGAGGGGTGTGGATTGAAATTGAGACCACCCACCGATCCACATTGGCGTGGGCAGTCGCCCCTCGTTGAGGGGTGTGGATTGAAATTAAAAGAAGCCTGTGGCCTATATGGGCCAACAGGCTTGTCGCCCCTCGTTGAGGGGTGTGGATTGAAATTATCTATATTGCTCGGTCGGATATCGAGATAAAGGTCGCCCCTCGTTGAGGGGTGTGGATTGAAATCACAATCCCCGGTGATAATGGCATTTCTAACCGTGTCGCCCCTCGTTGAGGGGTGTGGATTGAAATAAAACAAAACGGAACGCCTCCCAGGGGAAAGAATGTCGCCCCTCGTTGAGGGGTGTGGATTGAAATAGAGCCGAGCCATTTGGAGGCTTTGATTGCTGTTGTCGCCCCTCGTTGAGGGGTGTGGATTGAAATCACTGGCAACAACACCCTTTCCCAATCCGTTAGGTCGCCCCTCGTTGAGGGGTGTGGATTGAAATTGAGGTAGCAAAGATAGAAAATCAGTCAAAAATGGTCGCCCCTCGTTGAGGGGTGTGGATTGAAATTTAAGAACATCGTTAATTTCTTCGTCCCAGGTGTCGCCCCTCGTTGAGGGGTGTGGATTGAAATAGATAGCATATAATTGAATCCGATAAGGTCATTTGTCGCCCCTCGTTGAGGGGTGTGGATTGAAATTGTCTAAATTCGTAACCTTCCATATCCTATACCTGTCGCCCCTCGTTGAGGGGTGTGGATTGAAATACCCCTGCGGCAATAGAAACAGCCAAAAACACCAAGTCGCCCCTCGTTGAGGGGTGTGGATTGAAATTACGCCACCAGGATCCACGTCGTTGAGCAGGAATGTCGCCCCTCGTTGAGGGGTGTGGATTGAAATAACCAACGGCCTAACCTATCGCTTTTTTACAGGTCGCCCCTCGTTGAGGGGTGTGGATTGAAATGGTAATCGGCCCGTACCGTGCAACCTCCTGATGGGTCGCCCCTCGTTGAGGGGTGTGGATTGAAATCACACTCCTTGCGCTTATCTGATTTTTGAGATACAAGTCGCCCCTCGTTGAGGGGTGTGGATTGAAATCATACCTCCGATTCCACCTAAACACTTGTTCTGGTCGCCCCTCGTTGAGGGGTGTGGATTGAAATCTTAAAATCAAAACCGAAAGGAGGTGAGGAGAATGGTCGCCCCTCGTTGAGGGGTGTGGATTGAAATCCCTGGTACGGGGACGTCCCCGTCTCTGCCTCATACGTCGCCCCACGTTGAGGGGTGTGGATTGAAATAATTCTTGGAGCTTTTTCTCGTTAAGCTTTTTTGTCGCCCCTCGTTGAGGGGTGTGGATTGAAATGCAATTTGCGACGCTCGTGGGTAATCTTGTCTTGTCGCCCCTCGTTGAGGGGTGTGGATTGAAATCTTTTAGAGGTGGATTTTAAAATACATTTAAAGGTCGCCCCTCGTTGAGGGGTGTGGATTGAAATTTAAAGCGTGGGTGCACCCGCATCCTTGTGGTGAGTCGCCCCTCGTTGAGGGGTGTGGATTGAAATAACCAAGACACGACCGTGCAAGTGTATGCCGGGGTCGCCCCTCGTTGAGGGGTGTGGATTGAAATCTTAAGACTCAGAAAGGAGGTGAGGAGAATGGAAGTCGCCCCTCGTTGAGGGGTGTGGATTGAAATATGCCAGCACTCGGCTCTAACCCGCTGCATTGCGGTCGCCCCTCGTTGAGGGGTGTGGATTGAAATCCGGTGCATGGTGCGAGCAAATTGCATGAGATAATCGTCGCCCCTCGTTGAGGGGTGTGGATTGAAATTGGTTGTAAATCTTCTCATCACCCTGGTGACGGGGTCGCCCCTCGTTGAGGGGTGTGGATTGAAATTGGCGTTTATGTAACTGCTACATCACCTGATATTATGTCGCCCCTCGTTGAGGGGTGTGGATTGAAATAGGAACAGATAGCCGCATCGGAAATGATTCCAAGTCGCCCCTCGTTGAGGGGTGTGGATTGAAATATCCGACATCACCCAATAGGCCAGGGAAGCGAAGTCGCCCCTCGTTGAGGGGTGTGGATTGAAATCGTGCCGTCTTGTACATATCCATGCATACCAATTGTCGCCCCTCGTTGAGGGGTGTGGATTGAAATAGAAGCAAATTTAAAAAAATGTTTAGGTCAATCACGTCGCCCCTCGTTGAGGGGTGTGGATTGAAATTCAAGAATTTGAAGTATGGGCCACAGACCAATCTACGTCGCCCCTCGTTGAGGGGTGTGGATTGAAATGTTACCAACAAGAAGGTAATCAAAGGCTAAAGCCGTCGCCCCTCGTTGAGGGGTGTGGATTGAAATAGTCCTATGACACAAGCGTAGGGCTTTCATTCGGGTCGCCCCTCGTTGAGGGGTGTGGATTGAAATAATCATGCTGCCGATAGGCCCCTCTACTACATCGTCGCCCCTCGTTGAGGGGTGTGGATTGAAATATGAAATCATAAAAACACCCTGTCGAGTCTTTGCAGTCGCCCCTCGTTGAGGGGTGTGGATTGAAATACAGGCACAAAGTAATTGACATAGCCAAGATACTGTCGCCCCTCGTTGAGGGGTGTGGATTGAAATCCCGAACCTGGGGTTCCGGTATAACATTTAATCGTCGCCCCTCGTTGAGGGGTGTGGATTGAAATTGGTTAGCATCGGGAGAGGCAGCAACCGTCACTTCGTCGCCCCTCGTTGAGGGGTGTGGATTGAAATAACTGTCACCCAGTTGTTTGACCGGGTGCAGTATTGTCGCCCCTCGTTGAGGGGTGTGGATTGAAATGAATCGTGGATAATCACCGTATCCCCGATATCCGTCGCCCCTCGTTGAGGGGTGTGGATTGAAATTATTTTGTAGTGCCATTTTTATCCTCCATAATCGGTCGCCCCTCGTTGAGGGGTGTGGATTGAAATAACTGTCACCCAGTTGTTTGACCGGGTGCAGTATTGTCGCCCCTCGTTGAGGGGTGTGGATTGAAATCTTTCCAGGCGGACCGGTTCCGCCGTCACTGATAGTCGCCCCTCGTTGAGGGGTGTGGATTGAAATCAGCAGCAGGGTCGGCGTAAACTTCGAATCGTGGTCGCCCCTCGTTGAGGGGTGTGGATTGAAATCATCCCGGGCCAGCACTGTCACAAACTCACACTCGGGTCGCCCCTCGTTGAGGGGTGTGGATTGAAATTCCGATTATCATCATACGCCCCCAATTAACGGGGGGTCGCCCCTCGTTGAGGGGTGTGGATTGAAATGGCGTCATTGAGTCAAGCAGTGCGTAAGCTTCCACGTCGCCCCTCGTTGAGGGGTGTGGATTGAAATCATGCACCCGGCGTATTGTCCGGTGCGTAATACGGTCGCCCCTCGTTGAGGGGTGTGGATTGAAATGTCATTCATCCACCTTTTCTCCATTCTCGTTAAAGTCGCCCCTCGTTGAGGGGTGTGGATTGAAATGAAAATGGCGTGAGTACGGACGCTACGGGAAGTCGTCGCCCCTCGCTGAGGGGTGTGGATTGAAATCGATATGCCCTGGTGGAGTCCGACACCATGGACGTCGTCCCTCGCTGAGGGGTGTGGATTGAAATGATAAAGTTTGCACAGAACTGGGAGCGGCGGTGAGTCGCCCCTCGCTGAGGGGTGTGGATTGAAATCTCCCGAAGACATGGAACCCCACCCCCTGGCGAAACGTCGCCCCTCGCTGAGGGGTGTGGATTGAAATAGAAAGGCTCAGATTGTCCTCCATGGTGAAGTGAAGTCGCCCCTCGCTGAGGGGTGTGGATTGAAATGTGGCGACGTCCCTGGATGAAGCCTCGGTGTTGCGGTCGCCCCTCGCTGAGGGGTGTGGATTGAAAGTGGGTGATCATCGGGCACAGGCAGCTGGCGTCGACGCG
>NZ_JAYFPU010000029.1:0-2663 GCF_034927525.1 Christensenella sp. | reverse complement strand
CAACCCCGCGTCCCGCAAAAAACAAAATCCCCTATTTGCCTGCTGTTGTTCTGCACAAGGAAAGTATTGTTTGTAAGCAGGGTATTTATCTGCGTCATAGAGCTCCACCAATAGTCATGGTTTCCCCTGAGCAAAAGCTTCGTTCCCGGCAGCGCACATATTTCGTCAAGGTCAGGCTTCGCATCACCTAGCTTCATTGCCCAACTGATGTCTCCCGGGATCAGAACCACGTCTTCTTCTTTGACGCGCGCCTTCCAGTCGCAGCTGATCTTTTCAAAATGATTCGTCCAGTGCTCTCCAAAAACGTCCATCGCCTTTGGCTGCGCATTTGACAGATGCAGGTCCCCGATCGCATAAACGTTCATTCAGGCACGTCCTCCGCGATCATTTTTTCCATATATGCAATAATGTCTTCTTTTCCTTTTTTGTCTGTCGAGCTCACCGGAACGATATCAATATCCAAATCCATATCAAGCATGCCGCCAATATACTTCGCCATCTGCACCACATAGTGAAAGCGCTTAGATTTCGCGATCTTGTCCGCCTTGGTCGCGGCGATCATAAACGGAACGCCAAAATGCGCCGCCCATTCGATCATCTGCATATCGTCGTTCGTAGGATTGTGACGGATATCTATCAGTATCACCAAAGCCTTTAGCTTTTGCGCTACTTTGAAGTAATCCCGCATCATCTCCGCCCACGATTTCCGTTCTGTTTTCGATACACGGGCAAATCCATACCCCGGCAGATCGACCAGATAAAATGAACCGTTGATCAAAAAGTAGTTGATCAGCCGTGTCTTGCCCGGCTGCTTGCTGACGTAAGCAAGCTTTGAGTTGTTCGCAAGATAGTTGATCAGCGAAGACTTGCCGACGTTTGATTTCCCCGCAAAAGCGATTTCCGGCAGATCTCCCCCCGGATAATCAACGCTTTTCTTCATGCTCTTATAAAAAGCCGCCTTTTTGATCTCCACTACTTTTTCTCCGCTACGATCGCGTTTTTCAGCACGTCGTCTATTTTTGTCGCAAAGATAAATGTAAGTTGGTCACGTACGGACTGCGGCAGCTCTTCCAGATCGCCCTGATTGTCTTTGGGCAGGATGATCGTATGGATGCCTGCGCGCAAGGCAGCAAGCGCCTTTTCCTTGATGCCGCCGATCTTTAAGACACGCCCTGTCAAGGTAATCTCGCCCGTCATCGCAACGTCATGCTTCACCGGTCGTTTTGTCAGTGCCGAAACAAGCGCCGTCACCATCGTAACACCGGCGGACGGCCCGTCCTTGGGGATTGCGCCTTCCGGCACGTGGATGTGCAGGTCTGTTTTTTCATTGATATCGATGGGTAGTTTCAGCTTTTTCATCATGGCGCGCACAACAGATATCCCTGTCTTTGCAGATTCCTTCATTACATCGCCAAGCTGTCCTGTGAGCTCCATCTTGCCCGTTCCAGGGATGACTGATACCTCCACAGGCATCGTCTGTCCACCAACCGCCGTCCACGCAAGACCTGTCACCACGCCCACCGTATCCTGTTTGAGCATATCGTTTTCGCTGCGCCGCGGGTGACCCAAAAATTCCCTGATATTCTTTTGCGAAACGGATATCTTTGGTGCGTCCGTCTCCACAGTCTGTACCGCCGCCTTGCGCATGATCGCCGCAAGCTCGCGCTCCAAACTGCGCACGCCGCTTTCCGCAGTGTACAAATGAATGATATCCATGATTGCCGCATCAGATATTTTTACCGCCGACGGCTTAAGTCCGTGCGCCTTCGCCTGCTTTGGCAGCAGGTGTTTTTTTGCAATGTTAAGCTTTTCCACATCCGTATAGCTGTCGATCTGGATGATCTCCATCCTGTCGTACAGCGGACGCGGGATCGTGCTGATGTCGTTCGCCGTTGTAATAAACATGACCTTTGACAAGTCAAAATCAATGTCAAGATAATGGTCACGGAACGTATTGTTAATCTCCGGATCAAGCACCTCCAGCATCGCCGACGCTGGATCTCCCCTGAAATCGCTGGACATCTTGTCGATCTCATCCAGCAAAAATAGCGGGTTCATGCTGTCCGCCTGCTTGACGGACGAGATGATCCGTCCGGGGATCGCGCCGATGTACGTTCTTCTGTGTCCGCGGATCTCCGCTTCGTCGCGCACGCCGCCCAAAGACATACGCACAAAATTCTTATCGAGCGCACGCGCGATCGAATGAGCAATCGACGTTTTTCCCACTCCAGGAGGTCCCGCCAGGCAGAGGATCGGCCCGCGCATATCATTTTTCAATTTACGCACCGCAAGAAATTCGATGATCCTGTCCTTTACCTTCTCAAGGCCATAATGATCCTCGTCCAGTATCTTGCGCGCATTTTTCAAGTCAAGGTTGTCTACCGTATATTTCCCCCACGGCAGGCTTACGATCCATTCGATATAGCTCCTGATAACGCTGATCTCCGGCGAACCGGGCGCCATTTTGACCATACGCGCCAGTTCCTTTTCCGCCTTGGTGCGCGCTTCTTCGCTTAAGGGCAGTTCTTTTATTTTCTTCCTGAGCTCGTCTATTTCGTCCTCGTCATTTTCCGTTTCACCCAGTTCCTTCTGGATCACCTTCATCTGCTCGCGCAGAAAATATTCCCTCTGGGATTTGTCGATCTGCTGCTTGACGGAGGAAG
>NZ_JAYFPU010000344.1:0-1728 GCF_034927525.1 Christensenella sp. | reverse complement strand
ACAAAGCTTTGAAAAAAATATCACTACGTATGCGGCTGACGCTTTTCACCGTAGCGCTTTTAGCGGGCGTGTCCGTCGTATTTACCCTTTCCACCATCTATAATGCGCAATTTTCCTATGTAGAGCCATACATCAGCTCCATGAAAGTTAATACAATTCCAATCATGGAAAATTATTACGATGAAGGGTACAGGGTTGTTCCAAATCCGGCAAACGATATTGCGGATATCAATATGTCAGACGGAGCCATATCCACGTCTCCGGCAGCAGCAGTATCCGTTATGGCGACAGCTACGACCCAGTTCAACAGCATGAGCCTGTGGATCATGCTCGCGATCATCGGCGGCGGCGGCTTTCTTACCTATCTCCTGCTTGGGCGCGCATTAAAGCCTGTGCGCGATCTAAGCACGGAGATCGAAGGCATCACCGAGCACGAGCTATCGCAACGCGTCGGAAGCAGTACCGCGCGCGACGAGATCAGCAGCCTCGCCCATTCCTTCAATACGATGCTTGCCCGCCTCGACAAAGCATTCTCAGACCAAAAGCGCTTTTCGTCCGACGCGGCGCACGAATTAAAAACACCGTTGGCGGCGATCAAAACAAATATCGACGTACTGCAATTATCCGACGACCCGACCACCGATGAATACAAGCAGACGGTAGACGTTGTCAAAAAGCAAACTGAACGTATGGTCCGTCTGGTGGATGACCTGTTCACCATCTCTTCACAGCGCTGCTACGATTTTAACGATCCCATCGATTTTGATTCCATGTTTGCCGACATCACAGCGCAGCTTTCGCCGCGCATCGCTGAAAAAGGCCTTTGCGCCACTGTGGAGCCGGGCGGCCTTGCCACGACGGGCAACAGCGTCATGCTCATGCGCGCATTTTCCAACCTCGTCGAAAACGCCGTGAAATATAACGTGCAGGGCGGTAACATAGACATTGCTTCTTTCGCCCGCGATAAGGATTATATCTTTACGATAGCAGATACGGGCATCGGTATCCCTGCGGAAAAACGCGAACATATCTTTGATCCGTTTTTCCGTGCGGACGATTCCCGCTCGCGCAAAATAGGCGGCGCAGGTCTCGGCCTCGCCATTGCAAAAGACATCATCGAACGGCACGGCGGGATGCTTGCCGTCGCCTCCGGCGAGAACGGCGGGACTGTTTTCACTGTCACTCTCCCCCGTCTGTCCGCCGAATAGTTTAAATTTTTTCTCTCGCTTTATTACCGGGCCCTTTCATAATACTCTTTTACAGTTTCTACGTTTTCTGTGATACTGTCGATGGGGCCTTTTGCATATTCCAAAACCAAACGTGCATCGGGCGTATATAACCAATAGTCCTTGAAAAACTTAGTCCAGTCCGTTGGTCCTTCTCCCACCTTCAGATGCGCGTCAAAATCTCCAAAGTTATCATGGATATGGTAAGCTCGAATACGAGATTTGAGGGTTTTTAGTATTTCTGTCATATTCCATTTATTCAATATTGCGTGTCCTGTATCGATCAGAAACTTCAGTTGATTTTCCGGCTCAAATGTTTTTAAAAAAACTTCTTGGTCCATTAACTGGTCTGTAAACGGCATGTTCTCGACCAGTAGCTCTACATTTTCTTTTTTTGCAATATTATCAAGCTCTAACGTTCTTTCCAGCACCCTTTTATAGCTGTCCTGTCGTACAAACCCCGGTTCATCTGGGACAGGCCCATGAGGATGCAGTACACAAT
>NZ_JAYFPU010000039.1:0-1851 GCF_034927525.1 Christensenella sp. | reverse complement strand
CTCCTCCCAGTGAGCCCATCGCCACTGGGAGCCATCAAAATCCGTATATTTCATATTATTATCCGCCAATAGGATGTTTTTGAAAACCCCTTGGCTAAAGCTGCTCCCCAATGCTTTACAGCCCTTCCATTCACATTGGCTAAAGTAGGCATCTTCAAATCGGCTGCCCGAAAAATCGCAATTCCGAAAGCTGACATTTTTAAAACTGCTTTTTTTAAAGGAACACTCCAACAGGCGACAATTCTCAAAACGTGCATTTTCAACATTTAATTCTGAAAAATCCTGTTCCGATCCCAGGATCCCTTTGATCACACAGTCCCCCAGGCATTCTTCCTGGGCAAGAACCTCATCCACCCGCTTTTTAAAATCGATCAGTACCTCCAAATCATCCCTTAGGTCCACGGCTTCAATTTTTTTCATGGTCGCTCCTCCCTCTTCGTGTCCTTTATTCTACGGCTTATCCCTCCTACGGTCAAGGAAAGCTTAATAAAAACGGTGGACGTTGACAATAACTATGGTCTATCGTATAACTTCGGCTTTGACCGTTAAGGAAAAAAGACCATCGAGGGCAAGCCCGACAGTCTTCTTTATTTCAGAATAGGGAGATGTTAATACCCATTTAATGAGCCCCGTGCTTTTTAAAGTTTTTTCATAATCTCTTTAAGGAAATACAGAATAGCACAAACACTAATCGTGATGGGTAAATCATAAAACAAAGTCGCTGGATAACCAATAATACGAATTACAAAAGTGCCAATGATGGGTATTAGTAATAGTAAGTATAGTAAATCGTAATTTTTTTCTTTCATAGGTATCTCTTTCTTCAATCATGATTTTTTAGAACTTTATTGATGACATCCACCCCATTAAAAGGTGATGCGAAGTCAATGGAAAACGGCCCAAAAGAAAGGGTATAAGCCCAATTTACTGGATTGTGAACATATGTAACAATTACATCTGGTGATCCAAGATTCGAATCTCGCCTTGCGCATATGCTACCCATGCCAAAAGTTTCTGCAGAATGAATTGGATAAGTTGCTCCATTAAAATCAAGCTTTGATGGATTCGTATAATAACGTTCCTGACCAAGTGCGGATATAGTAGTAAATGATGGTGTGGTAAGAATGTTCCATCTATTAAAATCAATTAGAAATGAAAAAGAATCATGTGCAGTATCTGGATTTAACTGTGGATTGGTCCATTCGTAGTATGGTCTAATATAAGTTCTCAAAAAATTATTACTGACGTGAAATGTGGATACACCAAATTTCAAATAGTCATCTCCAATACTACGTGTGTTCGTATTAGAGGAAGGGATGGCTATTACTTCTTCGTCATATGAATCAAAGACGAGGTGATCCGCATCTTCCGTGGTCATTAAAGATTCATATGTAGCTTGTTTAATTTGTTCAGACATCTGATCTAGTGTTTGTTGGGGCACTCCTAGATTTAGGAGTCCGCTATCGCACTCTTCGGCACTTGCTGCAAAGACACTAGAAGTGAAAATACAAAGAAACACAAAGACAATAACGGAAATTTTCTTAATCATAATTTTGTCCTTTCCAAAATAAATGTAACAAATACAAAAACGGACGAATAAAATAAAAAAACTCACCTCCCTTGTTTATTAAAAAAATCGCCTTATGTGAATTCGATTACTTCCATTAAATCATATCACAAACTTAGACTTAAATCAACAACTGGGTTCTTCTTGAGTTTTCGTAGTTTTATCCACAAACCCCTTGTTTCACTGGTAATGCAATGAACAACTTTCAGAAAATGCCCAAAATATAAGGAATCACCAGTCCTTTTGTAGTAGAATTAAGTTGCGAAACAAAATCTACACTAAAC
>NZ_JAYFPU010000169.1:0-6710 GCF_034927525.1 Christensenella sp. | reverse complement strand
CAGCCTTGATCTTTTGGATCGTATCGTCGATCGTTTCAGGATAATATCCTGTAAAAATACCAGTCGCAATCATGTGTCTTTTCCTCCCTTACCCTATGATCTCACTTAAGTAGACAGTGCGTTCTTCTTCGATTGATTTATAACACGCTTCCACACACGCGATCGTATTCACATTATCTTCTGCGCTGATCTCCGGCTGTGTGCCGTCTTCTACTGCGCACAACAGGTTCGCCATCGTCCCCACGAACGCATCCGGAAACCACTGCGTGTCCCACTTAGGCTCGATCCATTCGTCCGGCCACGATCTGCATGTCATTTTAAGCGTGCTGCCCGCAAAGCCCTCGCGTTTGTGCCAGCCAAATTCGCCTTGTGCAAAGCCATCCAACCCTTCCACGCGCCAGCGGATGTAATTGTCCTTCTTACACGGTTCCTCTGGCCACGCCCACACATCGTCTAAGCTTGTCGCCATCATGCCGTCCTTATACTGGTAAGTGAACTGAACGATGCCGTCCGTATGCTCAAACTTTGTACGCGGGTCTGTGCGGCATACCGTGGTGATCTTTTCCGGATCACCGAACAAATAACGGAAAATATCCACGTGGTGGATGCCCATAGAGAATATCTCAAGCTTGTTATACGCGCGCAAAAATCCCTGCCAGTCAGGGATCGCACGCATATCGATGGTCGCGATCACCGGCGCGCCGATCAGGTTCTGGTCAAGGATATATTTCATTGCCCGCATAGACTGGTCGTAGCGCATATTGGAATTGACCGCAATAGGTATGCCTGATTCCTTTCCCAAACGAACGATCTCCCTCGCATCTTCTAAGGACATCGCAATGGGCTTTTGGCACAATATTCCTTTGATGTGCTTTTTTGTGCAGATATATCGAACCATTTCAAGCTGCACGTGCGGCGGTACGGCGATGTCGATGATCTCCACTTCCGGGTCGTCGACCATGTCGTGCCAGTCTTCATATATTTTCTCAAGGCTGTGCGCAGCGGCAACATCCTTGCTTTGATCAATATCCAGCGATGTGATTGCGTACGGGTTAAAGCCCGCCTTTTTGTAAGCAACCAGATGGCAGTTCTTCACAATGAAGCCCGCACCGATGATGCCGATCTTATAATCCTTTTTCTTGGGAAGCGTTGGCAATGTCGCCTCTTCCAGTCTTTTTGCCAGATCCTGCATATTAGCCTCCTATTTGTACCGTCAGTCCCATTTTCTCGCCCATCTCCTGATATGGCTTCAACTCTTCTTTGGAAATCATTTTATCGCCGTCCATCGTATATTCCCAGCCAAGCTGCTCATATTTTCGCCGTCCCAGCGTATGATACGGCAGCAGATGAACGGTCTTCACCCCGTATTGCTTCACCAGTGTAAATATCCCGCGCAGCGACTCCTCATCATAATTGAACCCCGGGATCACCGGAACACGCGCGATAACCCGTTCTGCACCCTTTGATACCGCATACGCGAAGTTCCTTAAAATGAGCGCCAGATCCCCGCCCACTACCTGCTTCAATTTGTCTGCATCGCAGTGTTTTATATCAAACAAAAAAGTATCGATGTATGGCTCTGCCTCTAAAAACATCCCTTCAGGGACATTTCCCGTCGTTTCGACCGCGGTATCAATATCCGCCTGCTTCGCCTGCCGGAGAAGCTCCAAAAACCCTTCGAATTGTACAAAAGGCTCCCCGCCGGAAACCGTCATTCCGCCACCTGTCGTGTCATAATAATCTTTGTCGCGCAGCACCGTTTTGATAATGTCCTCAACGTCCATGCCCTCGCCCGCATACACGATCGCCTCCGCCGGGCAATGCTTACCGCATGTCCCGCATACCACGCACTTTTCGCGGTCAAATGCCGGCCGTATGTCCTGCATCGTGATCGCACCGTGCGGACATACGCGCGCGCACGTTCCACAGCCGATACATTTGTGCTCCATATAGCGGAGCTGCCTTTTTAACTTTTGTGACTCAGGATTGGCACACCACGGGCAAAAGAGCGGACATCCCTGCAAAAAAACAGTTGTCCGTATCCCTTGTCCGTCGTGTATCGCAAAGCGTTCGATTTCAAGTGTTTTTAACTGCTGTGCCATATATTACTGTGCTTCCTTATCGTCGTAAAGTACCCTGCTCATCAGTTCCTGCTGGATATCCGGCTCGAGGTCTACGAACACTGCCGAGAACCCGCTCACGCGTACGATGAGGTTTGCATGATTTTCCGGATGCGCGACCGCGTCCTCAAGGTCGCCTTTGTTTACGACCGTGACCATCAGGTGACAGCCGCCCTTTTTGAAGTATGTCTTAAAGAGCGCCTTGATCATTTCACGGTTTTCATTGAACATGGACGGTGAGAATTTGATGTTCTGTACCGAACCACCGTGGTATTTTGCTTCGAATTTCGCAAGCGAGTTGAGCATCGCAGTCGGGCCGCTTGTGTTCGCGCCGCCCTGCGGGTTATTTGCCGGATTCATGTACTGACCCGAATACCGTCCGTCAAGCGACGCAGCTGTTTTCCTGCCCCACTCTGTATTGAGCTGGTTGTTTGAAATCACGATCAGGAAATACTGCATACCCGCCGCAATCCCCCGGTCTCGTATGCCCTGCGCCACAAAATGATACAAATCAAGCGCCATGCCGTCCGCGGTATCTAAGTCGTTGCCGTATTTATCACACTCCCAGCAATCCTTGCGTATCTGGTCATAGCCTTCGAAATTTGCGAGCGCCGCCTGATTTAATTCCTCGAGCGTATACTTCTTTGTGTCGTACACAAGGTGCTTGATGGCCCACAGCGTGTCCGACGTATTGATATTGCCGTATGTCTCGTTTGTCCCGCCGAGGTAACGAACACCACCATCAAGAAGCGCTTTGCCGCGCGCGATGCAGTCGTCCGTTAAGATACTCGTGAACAGGAATGATACCTGCTCGTTCATCAGCTTGTACGAATACATCTGCGCATCGACCGCAAGATCGAAGTAGTAGTTCAAAAGCTCTTTATAGTTACCGTACAGGTCGTCAAATGTCTTGAACTCACTTAACGGCCTGATCTTCACCGCTCCGCACTTTTTCTGTCCATCCATCGGATCGACCCCCTCGTTTAGGGTGATCGTCAGAAGCTTTAAGAGGTTCATGCACACATTGGGCGTACCCGTGCTCTGTCCCTGTATGACGAACTCCGTACAACCGAACGGCACATACTGCTCCGCCGCCTTCTCATCAATACGCATACCGTACATCACAGCCGGAATGTTCACGTCGTCGTTGTAGATCGTCGGATAGGTCGCGCCCGCACCAAGCGCGTCCAGCGCCTCGTCCCATATCTGCTCGGACATATCCTCCGTGATGCGCAGCGTGAACTGCGGCTCCACATAGCGGCAATTTTTGGCGACCTTCATCGCAATATGCAAAAACACATCCGCAGCTTCCGGGTTCCGCCTGCCGCGTCCGCCCACAATGATGCGTCCATTGACCGTCGTCCGGCGGTTTTCGATCATCGTCCATAAGGACTTCACATATTCGTAGGCTTCCTCTTCGGTGATTAGCCCTGTCTCCAGGTCATGCTTTAGAAACGGCCCCATGTAGTCGTCCAGACGGCCATAATTGATCACACCCGCGAGAAGCGCGTACAGCCAGAAAAGCTGCAGCGCCTGATGGAACGTTTCCGGCTTGTCGCTCTTAACCTTTTCCAAGCTGTCCCAGATGGTCTGGAGCTCTTTTTTACGCTTGGCGCCTGCGCCCTTCATATGGCGCCACGCCATATTCTGCAAATGCTCCGCGGTGGTTACGAACAAGTCGAGACACTTAAGCGCTGCCGTATAAAATTGGTTGTCCGGCGAGCCCTTCATTTGTTCCTGTATTTCGTTCCGAAGCCCATCGATGCCAAGGTCGATCAGCTTCTGGTAATCGAGCATCATACCAGAAAGCCGCGCGGTCGCGATCATCGGATAGTTCACGTCGATAAAACGCCCGATGGTATCTTCCGTCAGTACGTCCTTGCAGTAGAGCGTCTTTACATCGTGGTCGAGCCAGTAATCATAAAGGACGTCCACGCGTTTTTTCAGGCTTTCGTCCTCAAGTTCGTCCTTGAAAGCGAGCAGCTTATTAAACACGCAGTAATGCCCCACCCCACCAAGGGATGTAACGCAGCCAAAACCAATGGGCAGGAAATCGATCCGTCCGATGATCTTGTCTTCCGGCTCTATTTCGCGGAACAACGTCGGGTACAGTACATTCAAGCACTCCACCTCGCGCATTTCTTTCGCCTGTCCCGTGAACGCCTTATGCGCTGCTGTATATTGCTCCATGATCTCGAGTTGTTTGATAAGCGGCTTTTCGCAAGGGAATTTTTTGCTTACTTCCACATTCTGTGCGCCGTTCACGTCAAACTTAACCATTTCTTACTCCTTTTCCTTTTAGTGCTTTTTACGCTCTGCCTCGCGCCAGTTGTCCTGATATCCGCCCAGCAAATCCACAAAGCGTTTCGCCGTCAGATGCGGCCTTGTGATCGCGCTGCCCACAACTACGGAGTGCGCGCCCAGATACATACATTTCATCGCGTCTTCAGGCGTATAGATATGGCCTTCCATCACCATATACGCTTCGTCGCCCATCTCGCGGCACATACGTGCAAATTCACGCAGGTCGGGCAGCTCGATGTGCTTTGTTTCCTTTGTATAGCCATAGAGCGTCGGCCCTACGATGTCCGCGCCGTTATCGATCGCGCGTCTTGCTTCTTCATAATTTGATACATCCGCGAAAAGCATTGCTTCCGGAATTTCCTTTTTTACAACAGACAACAGCTCATATGCCGGTTTTCCCAGATGGTTGATCTGGTTCGTGCAGTCCATCGCGATGATCTCCGCACCCGCCTCCCATACCTGCACCGCAGATTCCAGTGTAGGCGTGATAAATACGTCTGTGTTGTCGTTCCAAATCTTATAAAGACCGATCATCGGTAGGTCTACCTTTTCTTTGATGGAACGGATCTGCTCGGGTGTGTTCGCACGGATGCCGACCGCGCCTGCCCATTTAGCGGCTTCCGCCATCTTTACGACCATTTCTTCCGAATAGATCGGATCGTCCTTCTGCACCTGACAGGATACGATAAGCCCGTTTTTGAATGATTCCAGTATTTCCCGTTTTCTTGCATCTGTTGTTTTCATTTTTTCTTCTCCATCATATGTTTTTTAATTAAAATCATACTGCTTTTCTTTCTATATTTAGTATATACCCGCCCTGTTGCAATTGCAATCTGTTTTTATCATTTTTTATCATTTATTTGCAGAAAACGCACGCATATTTGCTGCTGTAATCATCTTTTCATTTATCATTTTTTATCATTCAAATAAATATCCCCCGGCATAGCCGGGGGTATTTCATATGCGGGCATAGCCCTCTGTTGCCAGCAGCGCCCAACTAGGCGCATATCGGGCCTGACATCTGCATATTCTTTTACTTGCTACCCGTAAACGGGTCTCCTTTGAATGGGATTTTTAATTGTTCCCCCATTTTATCCTCTTCCAATTGATGTTTGATATATTCTTTGATTTTTGCAGTGTTTTTGCCCACTGTATCTACATAATAGTTCCTATACTTAAATTTTAGATTGCCGAATTTTTCATAGATCATCAGAGCACTCTTTCCCTTCAAATATCCTATCACTCCTGATACACTCATTTTCGGCGGTATCTCTAATAACATATGGATATGATCCTGGCATATTTTCGCTTCTATGATCACCACCCCTTTCCACTCACATAATTTCCTGAGTATTTCTCCTATTTCCCTGCGCTTTTCTCCATAAAACACTTGCCTTCTGTACTTCGGTGCAAATACGATATGATATTTGCACCGAACAACATTGTCAAGAGGTGAAATGATATTCTCTGTTCTTTGGGAAAGATCACGGGCGCAAAGCAGAGCTATATACATAGTCCGTCTTGCGTTCCGCAAGCCCGTCCTGTGCGTACATGGAAAGACGTTCCAACCCATAATCATACGAAACCATACTGAAAAAGCTCCTCTCGCATTGCCTCAAGCAATGCGAGAGGAGCTTTCTTTTAATTCGACTTGAAATTCGATGGGGCGTATTTATTAAATAGTAAATATGTTTTGTATTGTAACATTTTAAAATCCTCCATTTGGTACTTTTGGGGTTGACAGACCAAATTTATTTTACCAAATGGAGGATTTTATTTTGCCTCGCTCAAGCTTTTTCTGCACCACTGGCATAGCCAGTGGTTTTGGCTAGTTCTAACAAAGACTTTATCTGACTTTTGGACTTCACACAAAGTTTTACGCATGATCGTTCTGAGAATTTAAAGACTTCCTTTAGTGCAAACAATTTTACCGAGTAATCGAACCTTATCATTTGCAACTTTTAGCGAATGCAGTCCCGCATTTTTTGTGCAGCTGCCTCAATTGTCATATCCTCACGGAAGAGCGCGGACGTTCCCGCAACAAAAATGTCCGTACCCGCAGCGCGCATTTTTACCGCGTTTTCAAAGCTCACATTTCC
Source organism: Christensenella sp. (assembly GCF_034927525.1). NCBI lineage: Bacteria > Bacillati > Bacillota > Clostridia > Christensenellales > Christensenellaceae > Christensenella > Christensenella sp. Next base: position 187 of record NZ_JAYFPU010000169.1, on the reverse strand, counting down.
ATCTGCCTCAATCGCAACTTCGCATCCTGATTTCCGGATCGTCTGCCGTGCCTTTTCTATCTTGCGTAGTCCGGATGGTATCATTTTTTGTCCCGCAAACCCTGGATTAACCGTCATAATAAGCAGCACGTCAATATCCTCCATTGTATATTCCAGCATGTTAAGCGGCGTTGCCGGATTCAGCGCA
>NZ_JAYFPU010000171.1:0-2830 GCF_034927525.1 Christensenella sp. | reverse complement strand
CTTCTAGCTCGTAGAGGCGGTACTTCACACGGTAAAGATCGTCTTCCGTGTGCGCATACACCGTCTCGCCCTCTGTCTCGAAGAACAGCACGTCGCTCAAAGGGAAATAGTACTCGCGGTTTTCCTGATAGAACACGATATCCGCGCCCGGCGCTCCCTGCTCCATGATCAGCCTGCGGAGGTTGCGCACTTCGTCGCCCTCTTCACGACAGTAGATGACCGCTTCGTCTTCGTCTATTCCATTTTGTATTTCCACCCGTACCTTCACGCGCTTCATCCTTTCTTCTGCATTATAGCAAGCCAAAGACGCTATGCAAAGCGTTTTCGTGTAACAAGTAAAAAGCAGCCGCCAAGAGGTAAAAAAACATTCTGTTAAATTTATAGTATGGCGGCCCGTGTGCATGGAAAAAAGAGTCTGCCGGTGATACAATAAAAGAAAAAACATTCCCCGGAGGAATTTCGATACATGAAAAATTATTTCAAAGGCTTTTTGAGCGGCATGCTGGCACTGGCGTTGATCCTTGTGTGTGTGACCGCCTTCGACCGTTCGGGCGCTGCTTCAAGCAACGCCTCGTTGACCCCTGTTTTCGCTAAGATGCAGCAGATACAGAGGCTTGTCGATGATAAATTCTATTTTGAGCAGGACGCGGAAAAGATCGCCGATGGTGCATATGCCGGCATGATCTATGGGCTTGACGACAAGTTTTCCGCCTACCTTACCCCGCGGCAATACGAGCAATCGCTGCGCTCCTTACAGGGCAACTATACGGGCATTGGCGCGACCGTACACCAAGATAACGAAACACTTGAGACGATCGTGATCACCGTCGACCCGGAAGGGCCTGCGGCAAAAGCAGGTATGCAGGAAGATGATGTGATCGTGGCAGTGGACGGCGTGGACGTTTCGCAGATGCTTCTGACAGACATCATATACGACTACATCATGGGCGAGGTGGATACACAGGTCACGATCACCGTGGAGCGTGACGGCAAACGGCTCGACCTGCCCATGACGCGCAAAAACATCATCGACCAGACCGTTAACCACCAAATGCTGGACGACAAGACTGGCTATTTGCAGCTCACATCCTTTGAAGACGAGAGCGTGGAGCAGTTCAAATCTGCCATTGAAGATATGCAAAAGCAAGGCATGGAGCGCATCGTGTACGACTTGCGCGGCAATGGCGGCGGATCGCTTTCCTCGGTCATAGATATGCTTGATTACCTGCTGCCGGACGGCCTGCTGGTGTACACCGAGGACAAGGACGGTAACCGCCTCGAATCATACGAAGGCGAGGACGAACACGAGGTGGACATCCCCGCTGTCATTCTGGTCGACAAGGATTCGGCGAGTGCTTCGGAGGTCTTTTCCAGCGCGATGCGCGACTATGGGCGCGCACAGCTGGTGGGCACGCAGACGTACGGCAAGGGCATCGTACAAAAATTCTTCCCGCTTGAAGACGGCAGCGCGATCAAGCTGACCGTATCCGCTTATTTCACCAAAAGCGGCACGCCCATACAGGGCGAAGGGCTCACGCCGGACGTAGAGGTCGAGATGGCGGACGGAGAGTTGAAAGATCCGTTTGAAGAGCTTGACGCGGCGCAAGACGCGCAGCTTGAGGCAGGGATTCGTGCGCTTGAGGAACAGGCGCGCAAGTCGGTGTCTTAAAATCATACCTAAAAGGTATAAATTTATGGCGTTTTTCGCGTAGATATGATAAAATAACGGTAGTTTACAACAGTTTTTACGGTAAAGGAACCGCATATTCATGGTCTGGAATATTGCTGCGGAATGTTTTTCCGTCGTCATATTATGTATTTTATGGGTTTACTCGCGGCAGGGTAATTTTTTGCCCACCCTAAAAAACAGGCTCTTTCAGGTTTGTTTTTTGGTCACGTTTGTAGCCATTTCTTCCAACATCGCTTCCACGGTGTTATTGTACGACTACCAGAGCGTGCCCTTGTTTTTGAACTGGCTTGTAGCGATGGTCTATTTTATTACAACGCCGCTGATGGGCGTGGTTTACTTCTATTATACGTTTTCTATCGTGTTTGAAGGACATCCACGTTTTTCACGCTTGCTGCTACTGTCGTCCATACCGGCGATCATCTATCTTGTGATGGTTCTGTTAAATCCGTTTACGCACTGGTTCTTTAACATAGACGCTGCAAACGGTTATGTGCGCGGTAATCTGCTCATCTTAACGTACATCGTCTTTTATCTTTACTGCTTCTCCTGCCTGATCATTACCCTTTTTTGGGGCAGGCACCTCGAGCGGTCGATCCGCAATATACTTGCCTCCTTCCCCATCGTGGCAGGCATTGCCATCATTGTGCAGCAGTTTTTTCCGGAATTTATTTTGTCCGGCTCTGCCGCGACGTGCGCGCTGCTGATCATTTATCTGTACTTGCAGAACAAGCAGATATCCTTAGACCACCTGACCGGACTGCCCAACCGGCAAAGCTTTTTGAAAATGCTCGAGCTGCGTGTGGAGCGCCAGCAGGATGAACCGTTTGCGGTCGTTGTCCTGTCACTCAAAAGTTTCAAGACCTTAAACGACAACTTTGGGCAACACAACGGCAACCAGATCCTGCGCGCTGTGGCAGCGTATTTGCAGTCCATCTCTGCCGGAAACCTTGTATATCGCTACAGCGGCGACGAGTTTGCTATCCTTGTGCGCCGCATAGACAAAGAGTTTATCACCGGTCTGATCACCGAACTAAACAGGCGCATGACGCTCGTTTGGGAGGCGGGTACATGCAGCACACTGCTTTCGTGCGGTATCGCCGTCGTACAATACCCAAACAGCGCGCAAAGCGTGGAAGGGCT
>NZ_JAYFPU010000084.1:0-3992 GCF_034927525.1 Christensenella sp. | reverse complement strand
ACCGTGAAGATGCTGGGCGTTTATCGTGAATTCATGGAAAACGTGTTGGCGATCCCTGTGATTGCGGGACGTAAGAGCGAAAAGGAGAAGTTTGCGGGCGCAGATCACACATACACTGTGGAAGCAATGATGTTGGACGGCAAGGCGCTGCAAATGGGTACGTCGCATAATCTGGGACAGAATTTTGCAAAGGGTTTCGATATCCAGTTTCTAGATAAGGACGGACAGCGAAAATATGCTTGGCAGACCTCGTGGGGGACATCTACGCGCATGATCGGCGGGCTTATTATGGTGCACGGCGACGAGCGCGGATTGAAGCTGCCGCCGCGTGTCGCGCCCATCCAGTGCGTGATCGTACCGGTTGCGGCGCACAAGGAAGGCGTGCTGGAAAAAGCAGAAGCATTGTATGCTGAATTGAAAGAGGCGGGTATTCGCGTGGAGTTTGACGACCGTGACCAGAGTCCGGGCTGGAAGTTCAACGAATGGGAACTGAAAGGCGTGCCGCTGCGCTTAGAGATCGGGCCGAGGGATATTGAAGCGGGCCAGTGTATGCTTGCGCGCAGGGATACGTACGAAAAGGAAGCATATCCGCTGGATAACATTGCACTTACAGTGGAAGACCTTTTGAATAAGATACAGGCCAACATGCTGGAGACTGCGCTCAAATACCGTGAAGAACGCACATTTGATGCGCATAACTGGGAAGAATTCATCGAGGGCGTGGAAACAGGACACGGCTTTGTGCGCGCGATGTGGTGCGGCGAGACGGGGTGCGAGGAAGAAATCAAGGAAAAAACAGGCATCACCACACGGTGTATGCCGTTTGACGGCCAGAAGAATTTAGGCGATGTGTGTGTGCATTGCGGCAAGCCCGCGAAGCAGATGATGTATTTCGCGAAATCTTACTGAGGAGGTTGTTATGGCGGAGGTTAGATATTTTTCGAGGTCGGGAAACACGAAGGTGATCGCCGAAGCGATCGCGGTCGCGGCGGATGTGGAAGCAAAAGATGTGAGTGTGCTCATTGCAGGACAGACGGACGTCCTCTTTTTGGGCGGCGCGCTTTACGCGGGTGGAATCGCCGGCAAGTTAAAAAAGTTTATCAAAACACTTTCGCCGGAAATGTCTGGTAAGGTGGCAGTGTTCAGTACCACGGCGGATCCGGACGGCGCGTATGAAAAGATCAAGAAGCATCTTGAAAAATGCGGGATCACGCCGATGAAGCAGGAATTTCATTGTACGAGCAGGCAGGTGAAGGACGAGGCAACACAAAAACGTGCGGCGGATTTTGCGCGGGATGTGCTGGGGAAGTAGAGAGGCAGATAAAACAGGCTGTGTAAAATTTATGCAGCCTGTTTTTTAATACTTGTTTTTGGGTATGAATGATACAACGAAAGGAAGGGGACGACGGACATGAATACATTGTATGAGATAGCTGGGATCAAAGGGCGCGAGATCATTGATTCGCGCGGCAACCCGACAGTAGAAGCGGAAGTATATTTGAAAAGCGGTGCAATGGCGCGCGCGAGCGTGCCGTCCGGCGCGTCGACAGGGGAATTTGAGGCTCACGAACTGCGCGACGGAGACAAAGGCCGTTACGGCGGCAAGGGGGTAGCGCGCGCGGTGGATAACATCAATACGCGCATTGCGTCCGCGCTGCGTGGGATGGACGCTTCGAAGCAAATCCTCTTAGACCATACGATGATCGACCTTGACGGCACACAGAACAAGACGGCGCTGGGGGCAAACGCGATCCTTGCCGTTTCGCTGGCTGTGGCAAAGGCTGCGGCGCATGCGCTCAATGTGCCCTTGTTCCATTACCTCGGCGGCGTGATGGCACATGTGCTTCCCGTGCCCATGATGAATATTTTGAACGGCGGCAAGCACGCCTCCAATAATGTAGATATACAGGAATTTATGATCGTACCGGTGGGCGCGCCCACGTTTTCCGAGGCGCTTCGTTGGGGCGTTGAAATTTACCATGCGCTGGGGTCGCGCCTGACAAGTACCGGGCATTCTACGACGGTGGGTGACGAGGGCGGCTTTGCGCCCGATTTATCCAGCGACGAAGAAGCGATTGAGCTGATCGTACGCTCTATCGGCGACGCGGGATACAGCACGGACGACGTGAAGATCGCGCTTGATGCGGCGAGCAGTGAATGGTACGCGGATGGGCAGTATACGCTGCTCAAAAAGAATACGCAGTTAAAGAGCAGTGACCTGATTGCTTATTGGCAGAAGCTTCTCGCGGCATATCCTATTATTTCTATTGAGGACGGTCTTGGGGAAAAGGATTGGGACGGCTGGAAGACGCTGACAAGCGACCTGCCCATCCAGCTTGTGGGGGACGACTTGTTTGTCACTAACACGCAGCGTCTGCAAAAGGGCATCGATATCGGCGCGGGTAATTCTATCCTGATCAAGGTGAACCAGATTGGCACGCTGACAGAGACGTTTGACGCAATCGAAACTGCGCGTAACGCAGGATTTTCGGCAATCATTTCGCATCGTTCAGGTGAGACTGAGGACACGACCATCGCGGATATTGCTGTGGCGACAGGCGCGGGGCAAATCAAAACAGGTGCACCTACACGCACCGACCGCGTGGCAAAATACAACCGGCTGCTGCGCATCGAGGAAGAACTGCATAGTGCGGCAAGCTATGCGGGCTGGAGTGCGTTTAAGCTAAAATAATCAAATAGGCACATAATGAAAAAGGACTGGGCTTTCGCTCAGTCCTTTTTTTGTTGATGTTCGCGCTTATATTTGCGCTTGGCATAGATCGCGACGATCTCGTCGATCTCGGCGCGCTCGTCCTCGTTCAGCTCGGAATAACCGACAGGGGAGGAAAGGCCTACCGTCATCGATTCGACGGGGTACGGCACATCGATGCGCCCCAACAGGTAATCTACCGATACGTCAAAATAATCGGCTACTTTATCCAGCTTGTCGCCGGAGGGGGAGCTTGCGTCCCACTTTCGTATCGTTCCCTGGCCAAAACCCAGCTCGCGCTCGAGAGCGGCGAAGTTGGTGTTTTTTTGCCCACACAGTTCACGAATGCGTTCCACCAATTCCATTTTTTTGGCTCACCTTACTAGATGGTAAATTTTCCAAAAATAAAGATTGACAAAAGGAATATTTACCATTATAATAAGCACTGAGAGGAAAATATGCCATTCAATCGGTTCGGTCGCTACTTTTTGATTGAAAACGACTTTTTTCGTACAATACTCTTCTTTTATAATAGAATATTTTCCTCTCTATGTCAATAAAAAGAAGGTAAAAAAACGTGGTATGTAAGCTAGATTTTGTAAATGGCCGGTTTGGTTTCCTAAGAAAATACAACGAGCTGTGGCGACTGTTATCCGAGGTCAGAGAGCTTGCGCACGATTATGGCATTGAATGCGTGGAGGTGAAGGTTGTGACAGATCAAGAATATGGGGAGGAAGATGTATGATTTGTGAGATAGGCGACGCGCCGTACATTGTGAAGGCGATGGGCACGGGCAACAATACGATGTGGCGGCAACAAGAAATTAAACGTGATTTTGAACAATGTGAGCATATACAGGAGAAGCGCACGAAGCGCATGATGGACAACGTTGTGGAGCTGGAGAAGCTATATGGCGGGGCAATCAAATGACCCCCAGTCAGTTTTTCTCTGGCCGGGGGTCAGCGTTGGTAGAACATCGGCTCTACCTCCTATATATGATATCCCGCATCGCGCGATGTGGGGTTCTAAGCTTAACATAAACGCCGTAGGGAGCGTTAAACAGGAAAAGGGGAAAATGATGAAAAAGATATTTTGTATCTGCGTTGCAGTGATGATGCTTGTGTTTGGCGGCACGGCATACGCGACGACGCTGGATACGGAGGCAGTGACGGAGCTGCGGATCGCCAAAACGGATTGTGCGTATGCGATGCAGCCGATGGGCGAGTTGACGGAAGCAGTAAGCAAGGGACACTCGATATATGTGATCACCAAAGAGGGGATC
>NZ_JAYFPU010000282.1:0-7861 GCF_034927525.1 Christensenella sp. | reverse complement strand
CGCTTTTATGTTGTCGCCGACTTCGCCCGATCCAAATATCGCATTGCCCACAACGTAGTATTCCACACCCAGTTTTTTAAACTTCTCCGCGCGTTCTGCGTTGACCGCGCCATCGATCCCGATCATGACATCACGACCTGTCGATTGCAAATACTGCTGAAGCTCGCCGGTTTTCGCGTATACACTTTCCTCAAATTCCTGCCCGGAAAAGCCCGGCTCCATGCTCATCATAAGCACATGATCCATATGATCAACTAAATATTTGACGCCCTCCCAGCTGTCGGCCGGATTGATGGCCACGCCTGCCTGCACGCCATGCGAACGGATCTGATCCAGAAGACGCACCGGGTGAAAGCAGCTCCCCAGCTGGAAGGTCATCACATCCGCGCCCGCCTCCGCAAACATATCCACATACCGTTCAGGATAAAGCAGCTCGAAATGTACGTCTACCTTGACCTGATCACCCAATATTTTTTTGATGTCCCTGACGTTTTTCGGTCCAAAGCTCAAATTTGCCACATATACGCCGTCCATCACATCAACGTGTATCTGGTCGACCCCGCCGCGCTCCGCCTCCATCACTGTTTTCCCAATGAATGCTGTATCACAATCCAGTATAGATGCTGATAATACCGCCAAAACAATATTTCCTTTCCTGTCGCTTTTATAGGGAGTGTGTCGTCACCTCATGCATCCAGCCCTTGGATACCTGATACGCTTCTTTATACTTTTCATAATAAAACTTGTATTGTTCGTGCCGGCCGGCATCCGGCTCCACGCAATCCTCGATCGTCACCATATTTTTTGCCGCCGTCTTGATGTCCGGATATGCCCCGCACGCGACAGCTCCCAGGATCGCCGATCCAAGGCATGGCGCTTCCGTCACCTTGGGGATAAAGATGGGCAGATTGCATACGTCGGCGTGCGTTTGCGTCCAAAATGCGCTTTTCACTGCGCCGCCCGATATATAGATGCCGTCCGGTCTCATCCCGCCGTCCCGGAATGTCTGCATGATCGCCTCCGTACCATAGCAGATCGATTCAATGATCGCCCGGTACAGGTGATACGGCGTATGCGCAAGCGATAATCCATAGAACATGCCGCGCACATCAGGGTCTGCATATGGCGTGCGGTTCCCCTGAAAATAGTCGAGCGCCAGCAGACCGTCCGCACCAATGGGCAGGTTTTGTGCTCCCTCATTGAGAAGGTCATAGATACTTTTGCCCTGCTTCTTTGCTTCCACTTCCACATTGCCGCAATAATTGGTCTTGAACCAGTTGACGATCGCTCCCGTGGAGGTCTGCCCTCCCTCGATCATCTGTAATCCACGGATCACCGCATCCGGATAAGAACCCCACATTCCCTCGGAATGCATTTCCTTTTCCGTCAACCCCAGATGCAGATGCGAAGTCCCAGTGATCATCGCGATGCGCCCCGGCGCAACCACGTTCAGCCCGACCATGCCGACAAATGCGTCCGCGCCGCCTTCGCCGACGGGAATGCCCGCCACAAGGCCGAGATCCTCCGCCGCTTTTTTGGTAAGCCCGCCAACCGGTGTGCCCAAGTCGAGAACCTCTTTTGGAAATTTGTCCAGTACGTCCGCAAGGCCGATCTTTTCATAAAACGAAACCGGCCATCCACCGTTCGGGCGATCATAATACCAGCGCGGCGCTGTCGTATCGATGCTCGCCGTCAGTTCTCCTGTCAGCTTGTGCATCAGCCAGTCCACACACTCAAACACGTGCTCCGCTTTATCATAAAGCTCCGGCTCGTTCTGCTTGATCCACAGCGCCTTTGCGGGCATGGATTCTGCCGATACGTTGCCATATCCGTTGATCTTCAGTGCCGGGTCTCCCGTCGCCGTGATCTCCTTGGCCTGCCTCGACGCACGCACGTCCATCCACATGATCGCCGGCCGCAGGATGTTCATGTCCTTATCGGCAATCATCACGGTGCAGCACGTCGTGTCCACGCTCATGCCCATGATCGCCGACGGCGATACGCCGCTTTTATCGATCAGCCTGCGCGTCGCTTTGCAGATCGCGTCCCACCACTCCTCTACCGTTTGTTCTGCCCAGCCCGATTTCGGCGTATATAGCGGATATGTTTCATCCGCAAAAGCGATCGGGGTACCCTGCAGGTCAAAAAGTCCAACCTTCACGCTGCTTGTCCCCATATCGATCCCAAGTAAACATTCTGTGTTTTTCATATTTCTCACGTCACCCATTCTGTATATTTCTTATGAAATAAGATACGCACATTATAACATATTTTGCCCATTTCCTGTCAGCCCCTGTGATCGCAATCGAAAAGTTCCACGACAAATACACTTCTCCAAACAAAAGACCACCTTGATCAGGTAGTCTTTTATTTGGCTATATTACCAGGTTCTTTCCGGCCTTTTCCCTTTGCACCCCATGTAAGACTGCATATGATGTTCCCTCATATGTCCGGGCGGGAACGGCGGGCGTCCATGCGGGCCGCAAGCGCCGTGCGGCGGATGCGGTTCATCCGGTACATCCTTCAAGGTTTCTTGCCATGCGTCCGCAAGTTTTTTCAGGAGTCCGCTCAGCTCCTGCTGTTCTTCCTCTGTCAGCGCGCCAAACACCTGCCGTGCGATCTGTTCGCGTCCTGCCTCTACGCCTTTTGCAAGCTTTGCGCCTTCCTCCGTCACTTCCACGATCACATTGCGCTTATCCTGCTCATCGCTGCGACGGGTGATCATACCCTTCATTTCCAGCTTTTTGAGCGCTTCACTCAGCGAGGAGGGACGGATATCCAGTATATCCACCAGATCCTTTTGGCTGACCGGTTGTTTTTCCATTACCAGCGCCAACAGCCTTCCCTGTCCGGGGTGCATCATCGGCTGCTCCTCCTGTTTATGATAATAATGCGTGAGTCTTCTGATCGAATGGGCCATCTGATGTGTTTGCTGCATCAGTTCTTCTAGTTTTTCAATACTCATACTATTCTCCTTTGTCGTCTTTTGTTTAGGTACCTTATAATCATCATACTGCTGAATCCAATACTTGTCAACAAAAATTTTTTAGGTACCTAACTTTATTTTTTCTTACAAAAAAACGCGCCCCCTAAGGAGCGCGTTTTGAATATTCTTTTCAAGCATATGCGATTGCTTCGTTTCCTACCGTACTCAGGTCAAGCTTCTGAATGCGTACATTTACCGCCGTAACTTTTAGGCCTGTCATGCTTTCAAGCGACTGTATTATGTTCGCTCGTACACTCTGCGCAACCACGGGAATAGACCTTCCGTACTCTGCCACGATCGCTGCATCAATGGTGACCTCTTGTTCCGAAACCGCCACACTGATCCCTTTGTTGAGCCTCTTCATGCCCAGCAGCTCGCCCATTCCTTCTATAAAATTCCCACTCATAGCAGAAACACCGGGCACATCTTCCGCCGCAAGCCCTGCGATCGTCGCCAGCACCTCATTTGCATACCGTACCGTTCCATAGCTTTCATGCCTGACCAGCGTCGTCTCGCCGGTCGTCATCATTTCGTTTGCCAACATAATTTCTCACACTCCTTTGTATATGGGTTCGTCCGTTTTCCTGTTTGTCCTGTCTCTGTCTGCCAACTATTAAAAACAGCTTACCACATACAAAGTCTATATGTCTCATTTGTTTACAAATTCTTTTCATTTATATTACATTTTTGTTTCAATCCCTTCGTTCCATCACGGATCGACCGCCAGAAAACGTCCGTCGCCGCCCGGCGATATCGTTCCCAGTATTTTGATCTTTTCCGTCCAGATATCCTTGATCGATAAACCGGTATCCTCGCAGCTTATGACCGCGTCCTCAGGCACGCTTGCATCCATCACCGCCACAGAATATACCTTGTTAAGATCGATGTCATTGCCCTGTGCATCTGTGATCTTTTTGATGCGGCTGCCCGGCTCTGCCGCCGGCGCAAACTCCATGCGCAGCCCTGAGAAATAGTAAAACCATCCTCTGCTGTCGTTATCCACGGGTATCGCGTATTCCAAGGTGTCGAGAAGTTTTTGCCCTGTCATCGTGACCTTTTGCAGCTCGCCTTTTTCTTCACGCCTCAAATCAGGGAAAATACGCAGGATATCCGCCTCCGTCTGCTCGCCCTCATAAATCTTTCCGCTCACGCCCTTGCCGTTGTTGCGTCCGTCTTTTCCGTTGTCCAAAAACAGCGCGATCTCCGTGCCCGCCTTCTCGCGCATCGCGTCGGTCAGGAAATTACCCGTTTCGATCAGCGTGAAATCGGTTGATGCGTTGCCGATCACCTCGTCGTCCTCGCTCACCTCCGGATACCGGTTCTGTTCGTCGATCAGTGCGACCGCCTGCTCGCGCGTCATAGAACCGTCAAGCATGCCGGCAAGTCCTTCTCAAGGATGTTCTTCACGCTCATAAACTGGTTATTCGCGCTCACCTCCGGTTTTTTGAGCAGCGAGCAGGTAAGCCCCGGATGCTGCGAATCAAGATCGTCCGACACCTTGGATACATTCACCGTAACAAGCTTCACCAGTCCGTTCGTTACGAAATCATTGTCTTTGCTTGTCCCGACGATGCTGCACACGCCGATATCAAAAATCGCATCGAATTTTTGTCCCGCACTGTCGCGGATAAATGCTTTTCCGATCAAAGCGTCCTTTTCAGGATAGTATGAAGATTTCGTTGCGGGCTGTTTGATACTAAGCCTGCCGCCAAAACTCTCCGGAAGCAGCGTAATCGGGTTTTTGCCAATCTCCCATGTCACATTGTGATAATTGCCGTCAACATCGACATATCCATAATGGGTAGACGAAAAAGCCCCGCTCGGACTGATAACCGTCCAGTCCTTGATGATATTATCGTTCAAATTAACAGACTCCGCCCCCGTCAGGTATTGCAGTCCGAATATATCTTTAATCCCTTTGCCGCTTGCCCTCATATTGCCCGTATACATTGCTAAAATCTCCGGGATGGTTTTTCCGGCAACTTCTGTTACATTCCCTATAAGACCTGCATCATCAAGCGCTGCATAGACGACATTCCTAAAAGCTGTATCCGGAAAATAACTGGTAAGCTGGCTGATGTCCGTAAGCGGCCCCATGTCCGGTACGACCGGAGCAGCAGGCGCTGCCATAGGCATAGCATTCGCCGCCATAGCTGGCTTCTGTTCAGTTATATCCACCGTTGCAACAGGTTCTGCAGAAACAGAAGGCTGCGCCACCGCGGACGGTTGCGCAGAGGCTTCGTTCGTCTGTAACGGTTCCGGCCCGACTGACGACAACGCCTGCTCCTGTCCAGCGGGCACATCCGCCGCAAGCGCACCCGTTGTTGCCAACAGCACAGCCAGAAGTACGCATATTATAATTGTAAGAATCCTTTTCATATATAACCCCCACCAGGTAATCATCAGCATCGCAATGTATACAATGGTTACCTTTCTTTATTGGTATTATATAGCAGATTCATATCTCGCGCAATGTTATTTTACACGCAGATGGTTTTCAGCCGTTTTTCCGTTCTTCCTGTAGTTTCCTGAGCTGTTTTTCCACCTTCATCGGCCCTTGCTCATAATGGGCAATTTTTTCATTCAGGCGTTCCAGTGAGACCTGCATATCCTCCATCCGCTCCAACAGCCGGTTACGTTGCTCTGCGAGCAGCTGTTTGCGTGCTTGCGCGGTATCCTCCCCCTTTTGGAACAGCTCAACATACTCGATCAGTGCCTCGATCTGTACGCCTGCCTTACGCATACATTTCATCAACCCGACCCAGTTACACGATTCTTCGCCATAATCCCTGATCCCGCTCTTGTTGCGCGGTACAGGAGGGATCAGCCCGATGCGCTCATAATAACGCAGCGTATCCGCGGACATATCATATTTTTTACTTACTTCCGCAATCGTCATATCTTTTCTCCCTATTCAAACACCTTCGCCACATCCCTAAGCCCCTGCACGATCGCCAGATGCTGTGGGCACTGCTTCTCACAATTTTTACAGTCAATGCAGTCAGAGGCTTTGCCATGTCTCTGCGCATAATTTTCGTAATACGCGCCCTGCACCGAAAAGCCTTCCGGATTCGCCTGTTTTTCCAAATTATACAGCGCAAAGTACGTGGGGATCGCGATATGCTTCGGGCAGCCGTCCACGCAATACCCGCATGCAGTACATGGTATGGCGATCGTTTGATTGATCGTATCTACGACGCGGCGCACGATATCGTGCTCTTGCTCGTTGAATGGAACAAACGATTCCATATAGCCCATATTGTCCCGCAGCTGCGTCAGATCGCTCATGCCGCTCAGCACAGTCAGTACCCCGTCATGGCTTGCCGCAAAACGCACCGCCCACGAAGCCGCCGACATATCCGGCGCATACTCCCGCAGCAGGTGTTCCGCCTCCTGCGGAATATTCGCCAACATCCCGCCCTTGACCGGCTCCATCACGATCACGTCCTTCCCATGTCTGCGCGCGACCTCATAACACTTGCGCGATTGAATGCTCTCGTTTTCCCAATCGAGATAATTCATTTGCAGCTGCACAACCTCCACCTCAGGGTGTGCCGTCAGTATCTCATCCAAAAGCACCGCGTTGTCATGGTAGGAAAAACCGATCCTGCGGATCTTTCCTTCCTCTTTTTTCTTTTGAATAAATCCAAATCCATCCAGTTTCTGCGCGATTTCATAGTTCGAAATATTCAGATTATGCAGCAAATAATAATCAAAATATTCCACGCCGCACTTATCAAGCTGCTCGGAGAATATTCGCTCCATATCTTCTTCCTTTTCCAAAAACATGACGGGCATTTTTGTCGTCAGCGTAAAGCTATCCCGCGGGTAGCGCTTTACCAGCGCTTCGCGCACGACCTGTTCGCTAAAAAACTCATGGTACATATACGCTGTGTCAAAATAAGTGAAGCCACGCGCTAAAAACGCGTCAACCATTTGTTTGACCTGTTCCGTATCAACGCTTTTCTCGTCATCCTTATCCTGAAGTGGCAGCCTCATCAGTCCGAATCCCAATTTTTTCATTTTTCTCTCCCGCTTATCCGGCCTTAGCCGTGTTGACAGATTTCTGTACCGTCTGTCTTCTTCTACCCCCTTAGCTTAGCACTTGGAGTGAACTCCATGTCAAGTCTTTTTTCAAAAGAAAAGCATACAAATTATTTTGTACGCTTTTTGCATCTTCTATATTCTGCTGCTTACGTCCGGTAGCCTGTTGTATTATTGTCCTTTTTCCAAAAAATACCGCCCAATACCCGCATCCACCGCCTCTACGATTGCTTGCTGGTAACCGTCCTCCTGCAGCTTTTGTTCCTCCTGCGGATTGGAAAAGAAACCGCATTCCACAATAACACTCGCCTGTTCCCCCGGGCGAAGAAGCTGATAATCTCCAGCATTCACATCTCGCGGAACATTGATTTCGAGCCGCCCGTTCAGTTCCTCCTGCATATATTGTGCCAACTCATATCCCTTCGCGGTCTGATCCCTGTAAAAGACCTGCGGGCCACTGACATCCTCATCTTTTTCAAAAAAATTCTGGTGTATACTCACAAACATATCTGCGTCCGCGTCTTTAATGATGTCTTCCCGTTTACGCATATCCTCTTCCTTGGTAGACGCGATCATGTCGTCTGTTGTGCGCGTCATGATCACTTCGTATCCCTTTCCTTCCAATATATTCTGTAATTTTTTTGCAATTTCCAGATTGACCTCTTTTTCCTGCCGCCCTGTGGATACGCCTGTGGTGCCTACGTCCGCCCCGCCGTGTCCCGCGTCGATAATGATCCTCTTTCTTCCGTCGTTCGCCGCAAGCGCCTGCTTCACTTGCTGCGCTTTCTCTGGCTGCATTTCCCCGTTTTCGCCCGCCTTCGAGATCGCGGC